>CAZROJ010000022.1:17031-33058 GCA_964601665.1 uncultured Pirellulaceae bacterium | reverse complement strand
AACGGCGAGTGGCGAAAGTCACTCGCCGTTTTTTCGTAAACGTTCACGGCTATTGTCGCTCGATTCTCCGAAACGTACGCGTAAAGTGGCAACACGCAAATCATTTTTTACACCGCTTGCTGAGGCAAAGTGCTTCCGTCAAACCGCTTCCGTGGTTCACGCTTTCAACTTGGAAAGTTGAGCGACATTAAGTTTCTCAAACCAAGATCGTGAACGGTTACGTTTTTTCTTTTGACGCCTGCCTTTTCTCCCCGCCGATATTAGGGGCCTTTAACGAGCTTATTGGACCAAAACCTCACCATTCATTTCTTTTGGACTTAATGCCGAAACGATTATCCCACCATTGGAGAGCCGACGTCGCTAGCCGCGGGTATTTTGAGTTTTGGGATAAGCTCTGGGTGCGGTTTTGAATTTCCAGCCAATTCAGAATTGATTTCGAGCGGCACAAGCCTCAAAATGTTGATCGTATTTTGGTTTCCCATCTCGTGTTCGGTCCGGCAATTTACAATGACCCTTGTGTTCGCGATATTTCCAAAATGGTTAGCTTATTCCTTGCTGTTGATCGTCGCATCACCTTTCAATCACGTCACCGGCGGCATTCAATCGTTTGTAAATGCCCAAGACATTGAATCGCCGCAGTTCGACTTTAAAACAATTCAAGCTTCCGTTTTTGGCGTTAACCACCAACCGGTCGAGCCATTTTCAGCAACCATTAGGCTTGTCCGTCACCCCAGCAGTTTTCAATCGGAGATTACGTTGGCGAAGTTGACTTGCGAGAGTGCCCAAGGACAACTTCGAATCATTCTCAGCGCTTCTGAGCGAACCGCCTTTGCCAAAGCAGCATCAGACGACCGACGCAGCGGCCACAGCCGGCACTGGATTGTTTTGAGAATTTCCGCGACGGGCTACATCCAACGCCGTTTGCAAATTCCGGCCAGCGAATTCAATGGCCAGTTTCCCTGCTGCCAACTTCGCGAATCGATCAAACTGGTTGGCCGATTCAAAAACCCAACAACGGAACTAGACACCCGCCCAATCAGCGGTCGCGTGACAATTATTGAGAAACTTGGAACACTGCCCTCAGCGAATCAATACGACCAACGGTTCATCAAAACGATCCCATTAAACGAAAACGGCAGTTTCGAATTGCGGGTTCCAAAATCGAGCCACCTTTTGCTTGTAGCCCAAACAGCATCTTCGTCGCCATTGGCGATTGACGCTTCTGCCGCGCCAACCGCTGATGCAACCGCTGATGAAAACGCGAACGCTGCCCCGATCATTAACATTGGCCAGCGTTCGCTGCCGCCGGGCGTTGTTGTCAAAGGCATCGTCGTCGATCGAGACAATTCGCCGGTGGCTCGACAAATTGTGCAACTGTACCAACCTCGCAACGACATTCAGTTCATGGATACATCCATCCGTGTTCACGCGATAACGAATTCGCTTGGCCAATTTGCATTCCCACCGTTCATCGGCGATGTTGAAATATCTCTGGTCCGTGAAGGTACGACGATCGACGGCCGGCACATCAAAACACCAAACGCACCGCTGGCCGCGGCTCCCATTGAATTGGAGCTTCAACCAGACAACCCGCTGCAGTTTTTGGAAATCAAGGAAGCCCGACTGCACAGGATTTACGGAAACATCAAAGTCCCTGAAGCAACCACCGCTTCGGAATTCGCGATTCGACTTTGGCGACGTCAAGACGCCTCGAGTACTCGGTGGGTCACCGTTGACGAACACGGCACTTTTGATTTTGAATTGCTTGAAGGGGCAGGCTACCGAATGGAATTTCGCCATGTCGCTTCTCACCAAAGGCACCAAGCCTCGCTTGATGAATCAACTGGCGTCGATCTTGCTCGACTGTTTTCCGCGGTTCCGCTTGTGCCAACAAACACCTTTCAAATCAAACCTCTCAAAAACAAAACTGGGCCACTGAATTTTGAAATCCTGCCACGAAAGTCAAATCGTCAGTGACTTTCAAGCACCTAACTTCAAACACCCAATTCCGAAACGTGCACCAGCGACAGAAACTTGACACCGACCGCTTCGAAAATCGCTGCTGAGTTTTCGCCGCGATCAACGATCGTGATCAACCGATCAACCACCAGCCCAGCCTCGCGAGCATGTTCGATTGCTTTCAAAGAACTGCCACCGGTAGTGATTACATCTTCGACCATGACCGCACGTTGCCCGGATTCGACCGGCCCTTCGACCTGTTGGCCCGTCCCGTGAGCTTTGGCTTCTTTGCGAACGATGAATCCCTTCAGCGGTTTCTCATTTTGCCAAGCACAGGTAATCACGGCGGCCGTGATCGGATCAGCGCCGATTGCCATACCACCAACCGCAGCGGGCAGGTCGTCGCCCATCGCCTGCAGAATTCCCGCAGCAATCACGTTGGCTCCTTCGCCGTCGAGCGTTAACTTGCGGCAGTCCAAGTAATACTTTGCCTTTTTCCCAGACGCCAACGTAAAATCGCCGAACTTCAAAGCATGTTGCCGAATCAACTCGATTAAGTTCTGTTTGTTATAGTCAGTGGCTGTCATTTTGTTTTCAGTTAAAGATTAGATGGACGATGGCGACAGGCGTATTACTGATTCGAAGGCCCTATTCGCAATAGAGTGTAGTGGATCCAGTGATTCGTCAAAGTTGAAATGACCCCAAGGCCGTGAAATTTCTTGGCTGAAAACTGAGCCAAAACAATCCTACAGCGGGCTTTCCAATTCCTGCCACGTCGCCGCGAACAAGCCGGCCGTTTTAAAACGCTTAAGAAAAGTCACACCAACCGTCTATGGACAATCCAAACCGAAAAGCAATCGTGCTCGTTGTCGACCGACTAAGCCCGACTCAAATTGGTGCCTACGGCAACACTTGCCACGCCACCGATTCAATCGACGAAATTGCCAGCCAGTCGATTTTGTTTGATCAGGCATTCTCACCTTGCGCGGATCTGGAATCGACCTACCGATCGCTGTTTAGCTTTCCAACGGCTGCTGGAAAGCCTTGGCTGCAGTCCTTTAACAGTACTGAGATTGAAACCCATTTTGTTTCCGATCGTGACTGGTTGGCCGAGAGCGATTCGGTGCAGCACTTCGAAGCCGCGCGATGCGTTTGCGTCAAACCACTGGATCGATTGGCCAGTCGCGTTTCACAAACATGGCTGGCACGCTACTTCGCTCAGGCACTGACGACGATCGAATCGATGCCCCGCCAAGGCCTCACTTGGCTCGACTGCAGCGGCTTGGCCAGACAATGGGATGCCCCCTATCAACTTCGTGAACAGCTCGCCGACCCCGACGATCCTGAACCGCCCCAATTCCACGACGTGCCCGGTTTCTTGTTTGACGCCCAAAAAGGCGATCCTGATATTTTGCTGGGTGTGCAACAAGCGGTTGATGCTCAGGTGAATATGATTGACAGTTTTGTCGGCGTGTTATTTGAAATTTTGAAGCAACCCGAATTTTCATCGACTCTGTTTTGTTTGATGTCGTTACGTGGTTTGCCGATGGGGCAGCACGGCATCGTGGGCGAACCCAATGCTATTTCGCGCGACGAGTTTTCGGGTATCCGATTTGGATATAACGAATCACTCCAAGTCCCGATGCTGGTGAGCCTGCCAAATTCAATCGGTGACTTTCAAGCCATTCGATCTGGCAAAATGATCTCACCGGCGGCCATCCCCAGTCTCGTCGAACCGTTTCTGCTCGGCGACGACCTGAAGGTCAAAACATGGGTTCAAGACCACACCAGCTTGCCAGCCAATGAGACCGCCGCGACGGTTCTTCGTTTTGAAAACGAATCGGGCATTCAGACGCACGCGTGGAAATTCCTGCAAACCGACGACGAAAACCACTGCGAGCTCTATGCCAAGCCAGACGATCTTTGGGAGGTCAATGACGTTAGCAAACGCTGCCCAACCGAAGTCCGCCTGCTTCGCGAGTTGCTCGAAACCGCGTTGAGTTCTCCTCAAACGCTGACCGATGATGGGTGGGCGATCGACAATGACTCTCCAGCCAGCGGCAACGCTCACCTGGAAATCCCCAGCGAATTGATCACTCGGCACGATTAGCGATCGCGAGAGAATCGCCGGCCCAACAGCGTGATTCTCTTTTCTGACTGGAATAATCGCTGTTTACGAGCCGCAAGCCACCCTTAACCAGCCGCCAACGACAGCAAAATTGGTCATCTGCTGCAGAATATGCTATGGTTGATCTAGCCTCGGGGCCCACGCAGCGAATAATTGCCAGCGGGGGAATCTGGTGATTTCGCCAAAAACCCTCGGTTTTTCGGATCAAATTGGGCACTCGGTAGAAGATACTGCCGAACACGAATTTGGATTTGTCCGCAACCCATAACAGCATTACAATAATGCGGCTCAGGGTAGCGTAAGAATCTACGTGACGCCTTTGATCCAACAACGACTCCATTAAATCTATGCGGAGGAATGCAGTGGAAATCAAAGTAACAGCTCGTCACGGCAGCGTAAGCGAATCAACTCAGGAAACGATGCAGGCGAAGGCCGCCAAGCTCAATCGTTTTTTTGACCGGTTGACTCGGATACAGATCTTGGCCAACCTTGAGCATACGGATCAGCCAAAGGTCGAAATCATCGCGTCTGCCGAAGAGACGAAAGACTTTTTCGCGTCCGACACTGGAACCAACGTGATCGTTGCTTTAGACAGTACGATCTCAAAAATAGAACAACAACTCAAAAAACATAAAGAAAAATTACTCGGCAACCGAAACCGCGACCACAAAATGGCCGACAGCGTTGCTGACTAAGCCGAAATTGGCGGCTCAAACGATCCGCCAGAAGATTAACATTTTCCTTGAAACGCAGTGACCGCAACAACGAAGCAGTCATTGCTCATTCGAACTTGACTTACCCGGCCTCCAAGCTGGGTAAGTTTTTATGTTTGGAAAAGTTAGCAGCCGGCTTAGTTCCAACTTGCCCGTCGAACCAGTCACCGGTCGTACAAGTTTTGGCCGCCAAAACACACAAGGAAATTATTTATGAAGTTTGCTGATTTCGTAACAACCAAAGCAATCAAGTCCGAACTGGAGTCTTCGAACAAGGAAGGCGTCATTCGAGAATTGGTCAGCAGCTTGGTCGCTGCCGGACAACTTTCGGCGGACGAACAAGAGTCGATCGTGGAAGCGATCCTAAAACGCGAAGAACTTGGGAGTACGGGCATCGGGCGAGGCATCGCCGTTCCGCACACCAAACACGCTAGCGTATCTAAACCAGTCGGGACCGTCGGCGTTAGTGTCGATGGCGTCGACTTTCAAAGTCTTGATGGCGAAAAAGTTCAGCTTTTCTTCATGCTGATTTCACCGCCAGATCAACCCAATGAGCACTTGCGGGCACTGGAAAACATTTCCAAACAATTGCAGGACGAAACTTTCTGTCGATTCTTGAAGCAGTCTAAAACCGCTGCCGATATTCAACAGATTCTCGAGGAAGCCGACGACAACCAGTTCGTTTCCTAGTTCGTTCGAATTCGCCCTACATCTGACCGGTTGATTTTTGCCTATGTCCAATCAGTTTTGCTCTAACGTTGTCACGATCAGTAATCCGCAAGGGCTGCACATGCGGCCGGCGTACCTGTTTGCTGAAACCGCTGCACAATTTCAGAGCACCATTGAATTGGTAAAAGACGATATTCGAGCTGATGGGAAAAGCGTTTTGTCTCTCATGACATTAGGGGCCAGCCAAGGTGTAAAAATTACCTTGGAAGCCAATGGGGACGACGCAGAATCAGCAGTTGCAACTTTGACTGAGCTTGTCGCGTCCGGGTTTCCGACCGCCGCCAAGCCGACCGACGCAACCAACCAAGCCTAAACCTTCATCGTGCTAACCGCTTTTTTTCGGCACGATCTCAGATGAACAACGCGAAACCGAACGCCTAGAAAACGAATGCGAGCGAGCATTCGCAGTTGTCTTTTGTTGCCAGCGGCCCGTTCCACGTCCGCAAACCGAATCGCTCGCCCGAAGCCGCTATTCACATAACAGAGGCCACACAAGCAGTTTTGATCGTGATTTCACAATCTTTAATTTATATCCGCCACCAATGATGAACAAATGCCAGACGCATTTAGCAGCCGATCATCTCTTTCAACGACCCGAGTTCGTTGGCGGCGCGATACGACTTCACGGATTCAACTGCTCCACATTCACATCAGACCGTAGCGGTCGCGACTTGATGGCACCGGCCTCAAGCTCATTCCGACTACGGCAAAGCAAACAAATCCAAAATGAAAAAAACAATGTTAATCAATGCGTCGCAAACCGAAGAAAATCGGATTGCGATCATTGAAAATGGACGGCTAGAAGAACTCTACGTCGAACGCGCCAGTCAAGAAAACTTCGTCGGAAACGTCTACAAAGGAAAAATTGTCAATCTCGAACCGAGCATCCAAGCTGCTTTTGTAGACTTTGGCGTCGGACGAAATGGCTTCCTACATATTAGCGACGTTGAACCACGCTACTTCAAACAAGGCGGATACGACCCCGATGAAATGATGCGACGCGAGCGAGAAGAAGCCGCCAACAGCAATCGCCGCCACCGAGGCCCATCCCACGGTGGATTTCGACCTCGCATCAAACCGCCGATCCAAGAAATCTTCAAGCGGGGCGACGAAGTCCTGGTCCAAGTCATCAAAGAAGGTATCGGGAACAAAGGCCCCACGCTTTCGACCTACATCAGCATCCCTGGCCGTTACTTGGTCTTGATGCCCGCCCTCGGACGGA
Source organism: uncultured Pirellulaceae bacterium (assembly GCA_964601665.1). Taxonomy (GTDB): domain Bacteria; phylum Planctomycetota; class Planctomycetia; order Pirellulales; family Pirellulaceae; genus Mariniblastus. Next base: position 26,307 of record CAZROJ010000022.1, on the reverse strand, counting down.
TCGGCGTTTCGCGAAAAATCGAAGACGAAGACGAACGCCGTAAACTCAAAGGCTACCTACGCGATTTACAGCCGCCCAAAGGTATCGGCTTTATCGTCCGAACCGCCGGAGCCAACCGCTCCAAGGCCGAACTCAGTCGCGACCTTTCGTATTTGCTGCGTCTCTGGAAAGCGATTTCCAAACGAGTGAAAAACGAACCGGGGCCTGTCGACATCTACGAAGAAAACGACATGATCATCAAAACGATTCGCGATATCCTAGACAGCGATGTCGACGAGATCGTGGTCGATTCGGAAACGGCGTTCACGCGAGCCCAAGAGTTTTTGAAGCTGGTCATGCCGCGCCACGCCAGCTTGCTGAAAATGTACAAAGGGAAAGACCCGCTGTTCCACAACTTTAAAGTGGAATCCGAGATTGCCAAAATCAGCTCGCGCGAAGTTCCACTGCCCGAAGGTGGCTCGATCGTGATCGATCAAACCGAAGCGCTCGTCGCCATCGACGTCAACAGCGGCAACTTCCGCACCGACGACTCGGCCGAAGAATCCGCTTATCGCTTAAACATGGCCGCCGCTAAAGAAATTTCGCGACAGCTGCGACTTCGTGACCTTGGCGGCGTGATCGTGAACGACTTTATCGACATGCGGCGCGACAAACATCGACGCGGTGTCGAGCGTGTGCTTCGCGATTCCATGAAACGCGACCGAGCCCGCACGAAGATTCTTCGCATCAGCCCGTTCGGGTTAATCGAGATGACTCGGCAGCGAATCAAGCCGGGCCTCAAGCGTTCGTTGTTCAAAGAATGCCCATGCTGTAACGGTCGTGGCAGCGTCAAAACCGAAGAAAGCATGGCGCTGGACGTCCTTCGAACTGTGATGCTGGCCACCGAAAAACGGAACATCATGACGGTCACCGTTCGCGTTCACCAATCGGTCGCCGCCTACCTAAACAACCAAAAGCGAAAGGAATTGGCCGAACTCGAAACCCGCGCCGGTTCGTTCGACATTCAAATTTTGGGCAGCGAAAACGTGTTCCCCGAATTCTTTGACCTCGACTGCCGCGACAGCGACGGAACGCGAATCAACCTGCCGATCGCCAAGTAGTTCACGACAACAGTAAAAAGCGTACTCGGTTAAGCTCCAAATTACTTACTAAGCCACCTCAGCAACGAGGTGGCTTTTTTTTGTTTGCTAAATCATTCGTGCGATCATTGGACTCGCCTCAGACCGTGGCAAAGTAGACCGATTATCCGGATTCCCCTTCTGGTCATGGCACGAATGCCACTTTTCCGGCTGTTCCTGTTGAACCAATCGAAGCGCATGTTTCGATAACTCGACGGTACAACAACGGAACTCGGTCCCGATCAAATGACTTGGCTACCTGGCAAAATCCTGACTTTGCTTCTGCTGGTATTAACCACCAGCGGTTGTTGTTTGCGCCGTCAAACGCCTGAAACCAGTTGCCCGCCGTTCCAGTCCCAGCGAACGCCCTTGGCGGTCAGCGAAAAATCGTTCGATGCAACCGTCAGCTACGATTTCGAAAATCTGCCCACCTACTCATCCGCTCGCAAATCAATCTTGGGGCAAATTGCCACCTCAGCCGTCGTTCAGATTAACTTGCCCGAAGTCATCGTTTTGGCCGCCCAGAACTCGGAACTGGCCGACTTGATCGAAAGCGAACGCCACGCGATCAAGTGCCAATCGGATAACTGCGACGCCAGCTTTTTGGATATCATTCTGGAAGGTGAAGCGCTGGAACATCGCAATCTTGCGGCTGGTTCGGCCGCCGAAATTTTCTTGGGCCTGACCCAGATCACAATGCAGATGGAATTGCTGGAATCTTCCAAGCAGCGAATTTCCGAATTGCAAGCCACGGTTGCCGCGGCCGACGAAGCGGGCTTTGCTACGGCCGAAGGTAAAAATGAAATTGCCAAAGCCCAAGTGCGAGTGAACAAGTTCGAATCGAAACTGAGCGAGGCCCACCAACGGCTTACCTATCAGCTCAATTTGCTGATCAACATCGACGAACAAAACCCAGTTATTTTTCAACCCGTGCATCACCTCAACCCGCAAGAACCATCTTTTGATGTTCGCTACGAAGTCGCCATTGCGGAAACCAATCGTCCCGGCGTCCAAGGACTGGCACAGGCTCTGCAGCAGGGTGGCGACGGCGATGCGATCTTCCGATTGCTCGGGATTTTCGATAACCGACTTGGCATTAAGCTCCCGCTTCCGGCCAGCACGAAGCTGCGCCTGCGAGCCAAACTTAAGGAAAATTTGCAAGCGGCCGCGCAAGAAAACAGTGGCAACAATCGCAGGCAACAAGCTGAACAGGTTCTGGAAACTCGCAAAAAGCAAGCACGCGTCGCTGCGGGTGAAGCCATGCTGGGCGCGCAGACGGCTTTTGAAGATTTAACTTTGACCCACCAAGACATCCAACGGTTGAACCAACGCGAAAGCGTTTTGGCAGCCAGCCAAGAAATTGACGCCAAAAATGCGTACCTCGAGCAACTTGAAAACTGGGTTGAACTTCGCCAAGCAAAATCCGACCGCATCGTAGCCGCCATCAAGGTTGAAACCCAAAAGATCAAGCTATTGCAAGCTCAAGGCCTACTGCTTGATCGATAATTGACGCTCCAGCCAATCGTACCCCAGAATTCAATTGGAATTTCAAAGACGTGGGTTAAAATCTAACGACAACATCGGCACTCACTCCTTGAACAACAACCGCAACATGCGTGCATTCATTTACATCCTGTTGGCTTTGGGGCTCGCCGGAGGCAGTTGGTACTTGGGCACCCAATCCGGTGTTTTCACCCCCAGCGATACTTCGAACCAAAGTGCTCAGTCGCAATCCCAACCACGCCTAGCGTCCAACGCAAAAACGTTGCGTTGCCAAGGCAAATTGGAACCGGCCTCGGGACTGATCAAGATCGTCGCACCCGTCGGCTCTCGCATTGAAAAGCTGACCGACGCACAAGTCGGCAGCGAAGTCGTGAAGGATCAGGTTCTGGCTACGCTGCAAAGTCGTGATCTTCGCGCGAAAGATTTAGCGCTGGCAATCGCACGTCGCGCCGACGCGATCAAAAAAGTTGAGTTTGAAAAAGAGCAGGGCGGTTTCAAGCTGGCCTCGGCAAAACTGGCGCTCGAAGAGGCGCAGTCGAGCCAAGAACGAATTGCTGCTGAAGCCAAAAAATCGAAACTACTGGTCCGTCAGTTCAATGCCAGCAAGCGTTTACTCGATCGACTGCAACGCATCAGCTCCAACCCCGCCACAAACGATTTGGTCAACCAAACGGATCTTGAGAAGCAAGAGTTATTGGTTGAACAACTGCGTCTGCAAATCGATCAAGCAAATCTCGAACTCGACCTGGCTAAAAAAGCAGCCCAACGAGCGATCGCACTTGCCGAAAACAACGTCGTCACGATGGAATTTTCGCTGAAAAACGCCGAACAAGCGGTGCCAAAAGAGTCGCTGGACGCCGCCATCGAAATGGCACGGCTGGCCTTGGAGATGACCGAGATAAAGTCGCCGATTGATCGGGCCACCGTTTTGGATGTCATCGTCCGCGAAGGAGATTCGGTGACCAACCAGCCGATTATGGTTTTGGGCGATACGTCGCAAATGCATTGTGTGGCCGAAATCGACGATCAGTTCCTGCGTTTGATTGACCTTCAACAGTACGACAATCTCCGAGCCAAAATCACATCGCCGGCCTTTCCCGCAGCGTTGCTCGGCACCGTGGTCAGCAAAGGGGTCATGATTGGTGCTCCATCATTGAAGGATCCCAATCCTTTCGCCAGCGTTGACCGCAGCACGGGAAACCTGACGATCCGACTGGATGACGCCCAGGCGGCGGCAGGGCTGGTGAATCTACAAGTCGATGTTGAAATCGAAGTGGAACCAGGTGCGATCGGCCACAAGCCTGTTCCGTAAATTCGATTCGAACTGGGTTTTGCCCGCCGTTTATCAATCGCCATTCACTTTTACGCAACGTGACTCCCTAGGCTTCACTTTATGGCCACATCGCTTTCAGTTCAAAATTTGCGTGAGGGCGGCTGGCGAACCGTTTTGTCGATCAGCGGCATTAGCATTGCGGTCACGTTAATCTTCATGCAGCTGGGTTTTCTGGGAGCCGTGTTAGACACGGCGGTTTTATTCTACGGCAATTTAAAATTCGATTTGCTCGCGCGATCGCCGGACTACTACCATTTCTGCGACGCAAATAAATTTTCTCGCGACCAACTGCAGCGTATTAGAAATGCCCCCGGCGTCGACGCGGTCCAACCGTATCACGTTTCGCTGGGCAAATGGAATTACGCTCCTGAATCGGTTCAGCGTGGCATTTTGATTATGGGTATCGACCCGGCAGGGGACACGTTTTCACAGCCAACCGAAGGCACGGTGTTGCCAGTTGTCCAACAATTAGAAAAACCGACCAGCATTTTGATTGACCGAAAGTCGCGGCCGCAGTTTTTGGGGGCGAGCAATCGGCAACGGTTTGGCGATTCGAATATTGGCATCGTCGTCGAACTGAACCAAAAAAAATGCGAAGTCGCGGGCCTGTTTGAAATCGGCACTGGACTGGCGGCCAATGGTGCCGCGGTGGTCCACGAAGACACCTTTGCCCGACTCTTTCCCAACTACAGCCACTTGGACACGACGCTCGGTTTGATCCAATTATCACCGGCGGCTAGATCCAACCCCGCAGGTGCCCGCGCACGGATCCAACAAACTCTGGGCTTTGATGATGCTCAAGCTGCTGCGCCGGTCGAGATATTGACGCGGCAGCAAGTCGTCAACCGGGAAGTTTCACACTGGATTTTTAACACACCGATTGGCTTTATTTTTATTGCGGGTGTGGTGATCGCGATGTTCGTGGGTGCGATCGTGGTCTACATCGTTCTTTCGTCGGACATCAACAAACAGATTGGCGAATACGCAACGCTCAAAGCGATGGGCTACCAAAACAGCTACCTTTCACGAGTCGTGCTCGAGCAAGCGATCATTCTTGGCGTCATTAGCTATCTCGTTGCGTTTGGCATTTCCTGCGTTCTTTACCAAGTGGTCGGTCAAGCAGCGAACCTGCCGATCACGATGACTGTTTTCCGACAGGTGCTTGTCTTTGCTGCCACGATCGCCATGTGCTGCCTGGCTGGTTCCATCGCGATGCAAAAACTAAGGAGGGCAGATCCGGCGGATCTGTTTTAGCGATGCATCTATCGTTGGCAGTCAAACTTGCATGGGCAAATACGACGAACAATTGGCAACGATTGCTTGTCCGTTGCTCGGGCGTGACCTTCGCCGTCGTGCTGATGTTCATGCAAACGGGTTTTCGCAACGCGTTATTTGACAGCAACGTCCGGATGATGGAAGAGAAGATCACGACCGACATTGTCTTGCGAATCAAATCTCGTTTCATGATGTCCAGCGGCCAACAACTTGCCCTACGAAAAGTCATTGCGGCTCGATCCTGCCAAGGCGTGCGAACGGCCGAACCAATCTACATCGAAAATAACGCCTCCGAATATCGCCGACCAGGATTTCCAGCTCGTAAGATCCGAGTCATCGCGATCGACCCCAGCAGCGATTCATTTGCAAAATTAAATCTCGCCGAACTCACTCTACAATTGGCCGAACCGGGAACGGCCGCGGTCGACGTTAAAAGTAAGCCGATGTTTAACCTGCCTCGCACGAATCAGGAACTAACGGTCAACTCACACGGCGAACTGGCAGGGCAGAGCGTTCATTTGGTCGGACTGTTCGAATGCGGGATTAACTTTTCAAACGACGGCACGCTCTTGATGACGCCGCAGAATTTCGCGAAATATTTCTCGTTTCGCGGCGATGGTAATCCTCTTTCGCAACCTGATTACGGAATCGTCCGCTGCACCGACGGCGCGGTCGTCTCGGACGTCGTCGCGCGACTGCAGGAGATGCTTGGCCCCAATGTGAACGTTCAGACGAAAGCCGATTTTCTCAAATCCGAGCGAAGTTTTTGGGGCAAAAACACGCCGATTGGTCTGATCTTTTGGGTCGGAACGATGATCGGATTCGTCGTCGGCTTGATCATTTGCTACCAAGTTCTGGCCACGGACATTGCCGACCACATGGGTGAATTTGCGACGATCAAAGCGATGGGGTACCCGACGAGCTTTTTCGGGGCCTTGGTGATCACCCAAGCTTTGCTGCTCTCTTTCGCTTCGTTCGTTCCAGGATTCATTATTTCTTTGATCACGTTTGAAGCCGTGAACTTGGCGACCGGGTTGGTGATGTTTTTGAACTTCGAACGATCCTTAATCGTGCTGGGACTGACGGTGCTGATGTGTGTAACCTCCGGAATCATCGCGCTGCGAAAATTATTGTCTGCTGATCCAGCAAGCCTGTTTTAAACTGTTCCAAACAACCATGAACCACTCAAACCATTCAGAATCTGTTATCCAAGTCGACGGGTTGAACCATTTTTTCGGATCGGGCGATGCAAAAACCCAGGCATTGTTTGACAACCACTTGGAGGTCAAGCCAGGCGAGATCGTGATCATGACCGGCCCGTCGGGATCCGGCAAAACAACTTTGCTAACACTGATCGGAACACTGCGGACCGTTCAAAGCGGCAGCCTGAAAATCGTCGGTGAAGAACTGAATGGGATGAGCCAATATGGTTTGACGCAGGTTCGCAAAAAGATCGGCTTCATCTTTCAAGCTCATAATCTATTCGGATCGCTGACCGCATTTCAAAACGTCAGTATGGCGACGGAATTGGCCGGATTGAAAAGCTCAATCGTCAAGCCAAAAATTGAATCGATGCTGACAAGGCTGGGACTGGGTCAACGCATCCACTACAAACCCAAATCATTGTCCGGCGGCCAAAAACAACGCGTTGCCATTGCACGCGGACTGATTCACAATCCACGAATCGTTTTGGCCGACGAACCGACGGCGGCTTTGGACGAAGAATCCGGCCGCGAAGCGGTCACGATGTTGCGAGAAATGGCCGACCGCGACGGCTGCACAGTGCTGATTGTGACTCACGACAATCGTATTTTGGACGTGGCCGATCGCATCATTAACATGGTCGCGGGCCACATTAAAAATGATTCAAATGTCAAACAAACCGAAGCCGTCTGTGAGTTCCTGCGAAAAACTGAATTCTTCGCCGACCTGACGCCTCGCACGTTGGCCGAATTGGCCCACAACATCGAAATCAAACAGTACGTAAAGGATGACCAAATCGTGCGTCAGGGCGATGAAGGCCGAGAGTTTTTTATGATCACCGAAGGCAACGTAGCGATCGTTCGTTCCGAAAACGGCAAAGACGAAACACTGAATCAACTGGAAGCCGGCAGCTACTTTGGCGAGGTCGCTTTGATCAAGGATCAACCTCGCAACGCCAGCGTCATCGCAACCGAGCCAACAACTTGCTATGTCTTGGACCGAGAAGAATTCCGCGCCGTCGTTGATGCGAGTGATTCGTTCGGTTCCGAATTACGCAAAGCCTTGTTCGAACGTAATTAACGGCGCCGCGGATCGGCCTTGAATCCCAACCGCCAAAACGGATACAAGTAAGTCGAGCCCGCTATTACGAAAACGGACTCGATCATGGTAGTTTGCCTTTTGACTGAGTGCTTTTTAACTGAGCGCCTTTTGACTGAGTACTTTTCCCAAAACTCAAAAATGCACGCGGCTAGTGCCGTCGGCTCACTCGTTGTGAGATAAGCACTAAGCTAGCGTCTTATTTCGGTGGATCTAAATTCAGCCCATCAGTCGCGTCGTCTTTCGTTTCAGTTGTCAAATTTGGCGTGTCGGATTCCGTTGCGGCCTGAGCGGCTTCTTTCTTGCGATCGAATTTCACGGGCACGTATTCGCGAGCTCGTTTGCGTAAAACTTTGGCAGCTACGATCTTGTCTTTGAGAACACCTTCGATCGGTTTCTCTTGACCGAATCGGTTGGAGATATGAGTACGTTCAAGCGACTCGATCACGTCAAAACCAGATAAGACTCGCCCAAAGACGGTATGCTCTCCATCCAAGAAATCGGTCCGGTCGAGCGTAATAAAAAACTCGCTGCCGCCGGAGTCTTTCAAACCCGGTTTCTTCGCCATGCTCAAACTGCCCGTGAAGTGCTTGCGAAAACCTGGCTCGTAACATTCGCAACGAATCTCGTATCCGGGCCCCTCGCCGCCTTGCTCTTTTTTGTCGTCGTCCAGCTTGTAGCCACCCGACTGAGCCATGAAGCCTTCAAGCACGCGATGAAACAACATGCCGTCGAAGTACTTCCGTTCGACCAAATTGACGAAGTTTCCGACCGTGCCGGGAGCTTCATTTTCGAATAATTCCAAAACAACTTTCCCCTTGGTCGTTTCAAATTCAACGCGCGGCAGGTCGTTCTTCAAAGCTTCCGCCTGGCGAATCAATAATTCGTCAAAAATCTGCTTTTGCAGAATCGTCAGTTTTTCCGTTTTTGCCGCGACTTCGAAATACTTTGGGTTGATCCCTTTGCCGATCAGGAAATGCCCAAGTTCAAGCACTTTAGGGTCATCGCCATCCGCTGCCGCATCAACCGCCATTCCCATTAACGCTCGCAACGCCGCACCGGACGTGCGATCCTTTTCTAGCTCGGTCTTGGCGGCCGTTTCCATTTCAACGATCAAACGCTCAGCCTCTTGCGACGTTTTTTCGAATTCACGCTTGGCCTCCTCGACGCCCTCGCCTCCAGCAATCTGCTTTTCCAGCGAATCAAATTTTTCGTTGATCTCCACCCAAGCCTGCTGACATTCCGTCAACGTTCGCACTTGGTTTTTATCTTGAGCATTGACGCCATGCGAGGCGATCAACGCAAATGAAAACACAAGGGCAATCGAGAAAGGAATCTTTCGAGAAATCATGGTCTTATCCAAATTAATGAAGCTCATGCCTGCAAATCAGGCCGACGGGCAAAATTGAAAACCATCCAATTTTGTAAACGCATTCAAAACAACGAAGGGCCGTCGAGCCCAAAGTTGAGCTCAACTGCGATGGGTTTGATGTTACCGATTTAAGTCTGCCGCGACCAGTGGTTCGCAAGCCGCTGGCAGTCCATGGGTAATCCGATTGCAAGCGGCTGGTGATCCGCTGGGAATCTATTAACGCTTGGCTTGGAATGCCCATCATGTCGGGCGCAACTGCGACATCCAAACAGCCAATCCTGCGAAACAAACGTTTGCCAATTCTCTTTGCCAATTCGCTATGAAAATTCGCTTTGCCCCACCATTCCGCCCTGCTTTTTTGCCCAATCACTAAA
>CAZROJ010000022.1:15117-16931 GCA_964601665.1 uncultured Pirellulaceae bacterium | reverse complement strand
ATGAAAATTCGCTTTGCCCCACCATTCCGCCCTGCTTTTTTGCCCAATCACTAAACTCAACCCAATCCAGACTTACAAACTGGCTCGTAGACTATCCCCACCTCGTGTTGGCGGAACATTCGCCACGACGCGCGGCGTTGTTCCAAGCGGAACCCAGTTGCCTCGTTTCCCAATCTAATACCAAATCCGAATTTGGCGTTGAGTGCATTTGGGCCGATGGCAACAAGGATCGATCGTCTGCACGCAGCATCGAAGTTTCAATGCGTTGACATCAAACCCAAAAGCAACTTATGAAAATCAGAGACATCTCACAATTCGTTATTGCTGGTATCGCCTGCTTATGGATGTCCGTTTCAGCGAGCGCGAATCCGCTCCAACAGGATCCGCTGGCTGTTCCGCTTGGTCCACGTACGACGCCCAACACTACACCGCAAGACGATCCTACAAACCCGCCCGTCATTCGGCCAGGTACTCCGGGCCGTCTTCCTGTGGCTCCGTTTCGACCGCTGCAAGACCAACAGCCGCCGAGCGACCAGCCAGTCAAATTGAATTCAAAGTTTGCTGGGTGGGAAGGCGCCAATGGCGCTGCGGCTGGCAAACGAATCGGCGCGGCCCTTCGCGGCAACTGGATTATGGTTGACGAAAACGGCAGTTTCAACGGCGTGGTCGTGCCTGGTAAGGGTGCCGAAGTCGCGAACATGAATATCTTTTTGATGAACATGGGCCGCTTGGTAAAACAAACAACGGTCGACGAAGACGGCCGATTCAAATTCACGAACGTTCGCCAAGGACCCTACGCCATCACCGGCTGGGGCGAAAAAGGCATGTTTACATTCGGTATGAACATTTTGGCAAACAACGCGGACGCCACCGATGTCTTGCCCACAAACTCACTCAGAATCACCGCGTACCAAAACCAGACCTCGATCAACACCGACTGGATCAAATACTACTCGCCCCAAGTTGGCTTCCGCATCTTTGGCCGTTACCCCGAAGGCGAAGGCGCGAACAACGATGCAAGTCTCTACGGAGCGATCGGCCTGTTCAACAATCTTCCCGTCAACCAACCCGCCACTTCCATCACCAGTCACGCCGTTCGGCGAACCACTGACGGTCGCTTGGTCGGTCGAGTTCACCAGTTTAATTCGCTCAACGGACGTCCTGTCGATGTTCGCACGACGAAGGTACTTCTTTTGGAAGACGACAGTGTTGTCGCTGCGACCACGGCTGACAACTACGGCACTTTCGAATTCGAACAAGTTCCCGACGGCAGCTACGGCGTGCTTGCCACAGGTGTCGACGGTGTCGGACTGATCGGTATCACAGTCGATGGCGATATGGATGTCGACGACAAGGCTGGCGACTTGATCGACTTTACAATGATCCCCGCCGAAACGATTGGCTGGTTGAACGACTACGCAACCGAAGTCGCCTACCGACGCAACTTGGCGTCACCACGACGCCCCTTGGTCGACCCAAATCAAGCGGGATGCCAAGCCTGCAACAACCAAGCCAACGGCTGCAGTCAGTGCCAACGACAGTACCTCGAATCGGCTTGTCGCCAACGTGGAATCACATTTGAGCAATGGCAAACGATGGGCTGCCAGGGCGTTAAGAGCGGCTTCGGTGACGGACGATTTGTTAAGGAAGTTGGCAAATCATTGCGAAAGTCAATCGGACGCGTCGACCGTTTCTACGAAAACGCATTTTCCGGTGGCGATGGCTTGGAAACTCTTCAAGGCCTGAATAACGTGCCGCAAGCACCGGCTCCTGGGTTTGGTTTCGGCCAACCGCTAACCGCTCCGGCACCGGCA
>CAZROJ010000022.1:0-15017 GCA_964601665.1 uncultured Pirellulaceae bacterium | reverse complement strand
CCGGCACCGGCAATCCCAGCTCCTTCCATTCCATCGTCAACTTATTTTGGCCAATAATTGGCCGGACGACAAATGACGTTTCTCATGCCAGCGGCTTAACAACCCGCTGGCTTTTTTTATGCAGGTCCAACCGCCAAATTTGCGAGCGCCATTTCCAGCCGATCGACTTGAGTCTCAAAGCTGACTTCGATCACAGCGGCGAATACCGGCAATCCTGCGATCTGATCGACCGCAACTTTAACAAGGTCTTTATGCGTGCAAACAATCTGCTGAGCCCCTAAATCCTTGGCCCTTTGGCCAATTTGTTTGATGTCACCGCGATCAAATGCGTGATGGTCTGCAAATACTTCATGGCCCAAAATTTGGAACCCTTCCTTTTCCAAAGCCACTTCAAAGCCCTGCGGATTTCCAATCCCTGAAAACAAAAACGTACTCGCCGCGGCCAATTCATCCAACGGCACTTCATTTCCAGAGGCTTGAGTCGCATGCGTTAGCTTCATCGACGACACCAAAATCTGGTCACGGCGAACGTGTGGCTCCAACCGCTTTAAAATCTGATCCAGTTGGCTGGCCGCCACAAGATTCGCTCGCGTGATGACCACAAAATCAGCCCTTGCGATATTGCGGATGGGTTCGCGCAGCAGTCCGCGCGGCAGCAACCTGCCGTAGCCAAATGGATTGGTCGCGTCGATCGTGACAATGTCAATATCGCGGTGCAACTGGCGATGCTGGAAACCGTCATCCAACACAATGACCTGTGCTTCCAATTCTTGGACAGCGATCTTGGCCATTTGAAACCGATCCGGGTCTTGCAGATGAGGCACATCGGGCAATCGGTGCTCTAGCTCCATCGCTTCATCGTTGCGGCTGGCCGTCTTCAAATCGACACCGTAGCCGCGACTGACCAAAGCAACTCGTTGGCCTCGATTGCGTAACATTCGAGCGACGAAAACAACCAACGGCGTTTTGCCGGTGCCTCCGGTCGTCAGATTCCCGATCGAAACGACGGGCACCGCAGCTCGCCGAACTACCGCCTGATCCTGTTCCTTTTCCGCTCGATCGAACCTTCGATTGCGTGCCCCAACCCCCAGTCGGTACACGGGCGTGAGAGCCCCTAACAGCAATCGTAGCCCACCCGCGACCATTCCCGATCGCTTGCCCGAGATAATTTCCAGTAGCGAGGTTTTTGAAATCACCGGTTGAGCAACTTTGACTTTTTCTGGAACATGGGAACTCGCTGGTTGGCATGACGAGGCAAAACCTGAAGCGAAAAATACTCGTTTAAAAACACCGCCCAGTATTCTTCCAACAACCGGCGACAGCGATCCAGCCGCGTCGGTTGCAGCGACATGATATCGGCGCTGGCCAGTAATTGAGTGATCGCACGTGCGTCTTTTTCATCAAACCATCGATCGTACAGCCTGACCTTCGCAATGTGGACGACTCCATCGCCAACCACATCAAAACCAATCCGAAGGTCCGACAATTGATCTGGCAAATCATCAAAGTGAACTGCAAATCGCCTCCAGCCGTGGCTCGCCAATGCTTTTGCTGGCGATTGCTGCAGACCTTTTCCAACCACACCATATCGATAGTAATCTGATTTGGCTGACCGCCCATCCACCGCGACTCGAATCACTGGCATCGCCGAAACACCGGACGCGTTTGATTTTTTCAGCGCCGGAACCCGCAGCAGGACGGAAATCGAAAGACGGCCGGTCGCGGTCGGTCTGAGTGGATGGCTGCGAATCCAAGACACGCTTTGGCTTTCGCCTTCCACTCGCAGGTACGAATCGACCTTCGCCGCAATCCTCTTTTGCCTCGAATCTGGGGTGTCGACCGACTGCATCACTGTGAATTTGGTTTCCTGCTGATCACCCATTTCCCAACCGTCAATCGCCGACCCCGAACTTGGTGTCGATTTAAAATCTGGGTTGGACAAGGAATCGATCGGCGGAGCTCGCAACGATTGCTGAAGTTTCAGCTGCAACGCAAAAATTCGCTTCCTCAGGTCAGCCGTTGCCTCTCGAGTCCACTCAAATGAAAACGATTTGATCGACGCTTCACCTGCCAAACCGCCCACCAACCCAAACGCCGGCAATTCCACCTCGACCACATTGGCCTGTTCGGCCGAGCGTATAAATTTCGCTTGTGAGAACGACTCAATCGCGGCCTGCTGCGACGCCGCGCCCGTCGACATTTCCAGCTTGACTTTCGCAGGCCACGGCGACGCGTTGGCGATATAGCAGACTGTGTTGCCATTGCCTTTCAGCTGTCGGACCGCGATGGGCAAAGAATCAACTTCAGCATTCGTTTGATGCGAAACGTTATCCAATGGCTGTCGCGGCAACTGCCGAAACACCTCCAGCAAATCTTGACAGGCCCAGTCGCTGGCCAGCGAACGCCATCCGCCATCAATAATCAATCGCGAGTCTTGCTCCTTTATCGCTTCAATAAATCGCTGCCGGCAAAATTGCTGGCCGGGGCCCAAACGTTGCATGCGAATCAATGGCGTTTTCTGACTGGCAAACGGCTTGAGTTGTTGCAATTGCAAAAAATGAGCCCACTGGCCGCGATGATGAAACAAGTCGCCGGCAAACCCGCTGCTTCGAAAAACGGAGTCAATCTGTTTGGCATTTTTAACGGCCGCGTTGGAACGCTGTTGGATCGTGGATCGGTCAAAGGCAAGTCGATGAGGAATCAGCCGAACCACGTTCGTCGCAGGCTGGCCTGTTGAGTTTTCAGCGGACCGATCAATCAGCCCCATTTGCAATAACAGCTTTTTGAAGTCGACCGTCCGATGCAAATTGGGCGCCAACTGAGACGCTAATTCAGCGTTGCGATACAGATCAACCGGAGCCACGTAGAGCTTGGCGGACTTCGACTGCTTTGCCAACGCCTGCCCCATGCGATCGTACCAGTCGGACATTTTTTGGCATCGCCAGCCAAGCCACTCGGCTTCAAAACTTGCGACGGCATTGGCTTGGATCGGCCGTCCTATATCCAGCCGAGAGTTTTGTTCCGCAAAATTGGTCAGCGTCATCGCGTCGTAACCCCAGCGACTGCCGGGCAACAAGGTGGCTGTATCGGGCCGACTGGCCAACGCAATTCCAGCCAACGCCGACGACCCTCGATATCGCTCTCCAATTTCAGCCACGATTCGACTGATCGCACGCTGAACTCGTTCGTCCAGCGGGTTGTAAATTGGCAAACTTTGATTGCTCCCAAACCGGTGTCGCGTTCCCGACTTACTAACCAAATCAAGGCCTGTCGCGACTCCGCCGGATCGCAGTTTTTCTAGCTCTGGCAAAGGACTGTTGAATGCCAACAAGGGCACCAACTGAAGTCCTTCGCGTTCGAACATTTTCAGCACCAACTGCAAAATGTCTTTTCGAATCGGATCGCGGCCGTCCGAAAAGAAAATCCCGCTATCACATTGCGGCGACGGATCCAGCAACGAACTTGGAAACAAAGAAGTCCCGTCGGTCATGACCGTCAAATAGGCACCGTCAAAACCTCCCGCTTTCAGCTGTTGAATCATCCGGTCGGTCGCTCGGTAACAACTGGCCCAATCATCCAGAGCTTGGTCCGTTTCGGGATCTTGCTGGCCCTGCGAATTATATTCCCGCTTGAAGTCGATATTTTCCACCATCGCGAACAGTTGACGACCAGCGAACCGCTCAACCGCCGTCGCCTCGCTCCGTCGAGTCTTTTCGGCTGCACTGGCGACCGGCAGTCGAGCACCCGCTTTTAAAACACGAATGGTTTTAATCGCCACCGGCTGGGTTTGGTGTCGATTCACCATCAGCAAGTGCGACTTTTTCGAACTTGGCCAAACCGTAAACCGATGCGTGCTCACCTGTCCATCATGAAGATTCCCCACGATTGTTTCCGGCAGAAACACACCCGAATCAAATCCATCGGCCGTCACTTGCCCGTCACGATCTTGCTCCAATAAGCTACAGCCGAGCGAAAGCGGCCCGGCACTTAAATAGTCGATCTCGATCGAGTAGGGCGTGGCCACCTGATCAAATTGCAATGGAATGGTCTGCCAGCCGGCTACCTGAAGTTGCAAAAACGTTTCGCCGTCATGCTCGAGCAGGCGCCGACGATCGTTTCCCATCGCCTGTTTTTTTTCCAATTGCTTGGCCAACGACTCCAGCGATGGCCCGAAAGCCAACATCGGAATCGGCGGCAACAACCGATTCTTCTCGTTTAGCAAATTTTGATCGGGAATCTCATGTTCAAAATCATTGGCCAAATCAACGCGATGCACCAACTGCCAAGCTTGATCGTCCGATTCTGCCGCCGTGTCCGCCAACACCACAAACTCGACGCGTCGCAAAATCTTCTCGCGCGACGTACTTTTTTCATTTCGATACCAAGGCGGATTCACGGCAAGCGTTACCTGATAAACGCCTTCTTCTTGGGGGATCTGCAAATCCGCTACCGCCCAATCCCAACTGCCATTGTCATCGCCACTGCTACTGCCATTGTCATTCGACTGACGTTCAAAAGTTACCGTTTTACGTGTCAGCCGACGCGATGAGTTTTGCTTTTTGATTTCCAACGTGCCCTTGGCTTTGTTGGACTTGAACGAAACCAAATTAGGACGCCAACGCAGCTTCCATGAATCGCCAAACCCAAATACAAGATTCGGCCGGCCTACATCAACTTGAATTTGATCTGACACGGATCGAGAAATTGAAATTCGATTGCCAGATTCGTCCAGCATTTCAATGACCGGCCGTTGCATCAGCTGATCCAAAGCGATCGTGAATTTGACCTGCGATTCTGGATTTTCAAGCGACGTCAGCTCAACGGCGACCGTCGCTTTCGAAAGATCCGAATCGGGAACGATCAGCAAGTCGGCACCGCCGAACTCAGTCGCCTGCAAGTGTTTGATGCGAACCGAGTTACCGATCGGCATGGTCGACACGGCGGCGTCAACGCCCAACGACAAAACATCTCGGTCGACTAATTTCCCGCCATCGATTTTCAGCGAACCGACGAAAGTTCGACGCTCACCGCCGCCCCATTGGCAACGCACTCGAACCGGAGCGACATCGTTTTCAATACCTTGCTTCAGCGGACTTCCCAAAATAGCATTCGGCTGCAGCACCAAGGCGAAAAACAAAACCGCGAACAATGCGCGCAAGCGCTTACCCGACCATGCAAAAAATTGCATCTCGACCGTTTCATTTTCGCGTATGTGGCCTACTGAACTTGCTTGTTCAGTCGGACTTCCGTGTCCGGGCATAAAAGCGATTTCGACTTGAGCAAAAACAACGGCAGGGGAATCCCGCCGTCCGCCTAACTGGCGTGGGGCGGAACTTTATCAAAATAGAGAATCCTGCTTCTACCCCGAAGTCACACTCGCTGATTCGCAAATCGAGCCGTTTTGGTAATGATTTCAACCAATCCAACGTACTGCTAGCAGAAAATGGGTCAATCTTTCAGCCGGTCATGCGTCATTTGAATCGCACGCAGCAATCCTTTGGCTTTGTTCAGCGTCTCTTCATATTCGCTGGTCGGGTTTGAATCGGCAACAATTCCGGCGCCGGCTTGGACGTAAGCCGTGTTGCCTTTGATCACCATCGTTCGCAGTGCGATACAAGTATCCATGTTGTCGGAGTAGTCGATGTAGCCGACCGCTCCCGCATAAGGACCGCGACGATGCGGTTCAAATTCGTCAATGATTTCCATCGCCCGAACCTTCGGCGCTCCCGAAACCGTCCCCGCCGGCAGACTGGCCATCAACGCATCAAAGGCATCCGCGTCCGGCCGCAACTGCCCAGTCACCGTCGACGAAATATGCATCACGTGACTATAACGCTCGACCACCATCACGTCCGGCAACTCGATCGACCCATAAGCCGCCACTCGACCCACGTCGTTTCGCCCGAGGTCCACCAGCATCACATGTTCGGCACGTTCTTTTTCGTCAGCCAACAATTCTCGTTCGAACTCTAAATCTTCGGCCGGCGTTGCGCCGCGCGGTCGAGTTCCCGCCAGCGGCCGCACGGTCATTTCGTTATCGACCACGCGGCACATAATTTCAGGTGAACTTCCGACCAGCGTCGTTTCGCCCGAACGCAAAAAGAACATGAACGGGCTGGGGTTCATCACTCGCAAGCTACGATAAATTTCAAACGGATCGCAACTAATGTCCAGCTGCAAACGCTGGCTCAAAACGACCTGGAAAATGTCACCGGCTTTGATGTATTCGATGCAGTCCAGCACCGCCTGTTCGAATTGTTCTTGTGAAAAATTCGATTCATAGTCGGGCACATCGCCAACAGGAATGGTCGCGTCAACACAACCCAGACCGTCGTCCGTTTTGCTCAACGACTGAATCATCGAATCGATTCGTTCGGCCGCGTCGTCGAACGCCGCTGCAGGCGTTTCGAATTGTTTGGGCCACGCCAGCGCGATGACGGTGATTGTTTTTGTGATGTGATCAAAAACCAACATGCGATCGTAAAACGCAAACGACATATCGGCCAGCCCGCGGTCATCATCCGGAGCGTTCGGCAAATGCTCGACATAGCGAACGGCGTCGTAGCCTGCAAACCCGACCGCTCCGCCAGTGAAGGGCGGCATGCCTTCGACGGGGGCGACTTTGACCTGCGAAATCCGTTTGCGAATCTCTTCCAGCGGATTTTCGCACTCGAACGTTTTCGTTTGGCCGTTCGAGTTTTCGGTGACCGTGTTAGCAAACGAAGATATTTCTAGCTGCGGTTGCACGGCCAAAAAACTGTAGCGACCCACATTTTCACCGCCGACGACCGATTCGAACAGGCAAGCGGTTCCGCCGTCGTCAATGCGTTTGAATGCCGAAACGGGTGTTAACGAATCCGAAAGCAAACGGCGGCAAACCGGCACAGCATCGAATTCGCCAGCCAAACTTAAAAACTGTTTCAGATCGGGGGAAAACATAAGGCGTTGTTAATTCTTCGGATAGAGCGGCAAAAATGTCCAACCTGCGGCGACTCGACGACGGGCAAACCACGATCAGAGGCCCAGTCGCTGCTTGATAATCTCTTTAACTTTGTCCGCGCTGGCATCCAGATAAACCGGAGGATTCGCGTGCTCGGATTCGACGCCGGCCAGTTTGCTCTCGTGGTAGCCGACTTTGAAATCCGTGAACTTCAAACCATGAGCCGTGCTGATGACGACCGTGCGATGGTCTCGCTTGATTTCTCCTCGAGCGATCAGTTTCTCCAAAACAGCAAGCGCGACGCCCGTGTGCGGGCAACAAAACATGCCCGTCAGATCCGCCTTGGCCGAAGCCGCCGCCAGTTCATTTTCGGTCGCGTGCTCAACAATCCCGCCGGTGGCCTGAACGGCCTTGACCGCTTTTTCATAACTGACCGGATCGCCAATACGAATCGCGTTGGCCAACGTTTCGCCAGCGGTCACCGACGTCTTAGCCGAAAATTTATTGTTGTAGGATTGGTAAAACGGATTGGCTTGCGAAGCCTGAGCGGCGACCAAGCGTGGCATTTTATTGATGACACCCAGATCCAACATCAACTGAAACCCTTTGTGCAACGCACTGATGTTGCCAAGGTTGCCAACCGGAATAATGATCCAATCGGGAACCTCCCAGTCGAACTGACGCACGATTTCGATGCCGACTGTTTTTTGGCCCTCGATTCGCAAACTGTTCATCGAGTTTGCCAAATAGATGCTCTGGTCTTCGGTCACTTCCTGGACAATTTTCATGCATCCATCAAAGTCCGTATCCAACGCCAACACATGAGCCCCATTGCAGACAGGTTGGATCAACTGAGCCGTGCTCACTTTGCCCGCCGGCAAAAAGATGATCGCAGGAATGCCGGCATAAGCCGCGTACGCCGCCAGTGCTGCCGACGTATCGCCGGTGCTCGCACAAGCGACGGCTTTGACGGGATTATTTTCCAAACCCATCATTTGTTTGACGACGCTGACCAAAACCGTCATCCCTAAATCTTTAAAACTGCCGGTATGGCTGTTGCCGCACAGCTTGATCCACAGGTCGTCCAAGCCCAACTGCTGGCCCAGCCGATTGGCCCAGAACAGGTTCGTGTTGCCCTCGTTCATGCTCACGACGTTTTCATCTCGCAGGCTCGGAATCACCCATTCCCGTTGCCCCCAAACACCGCTACCGTACGGCCAATTGGTTGTGCTGGATCGCGAATCAAACAACTGCTGCCATTTGTAGGCGTTCTTTTTCTTCAGCGGTTCCCGTTCGTGATAGACCTCAAGCAACGACTTGCATTTGGGGCAGCGATAAATGACGTCGTAGATTGAGTGCTTGCCTTCGCAACCGGCAAAACAACGAAAATAAACGTTGGCATCATCGACATTCGATTTCGTTTGTTCCGGGGGTGCGTCAACGGACATCGAAATTCCTTGTTAATCTAGTTTAAAACAATATTGGCAGGGGTTCATCCGCAAACGATTTGCCCGCGATTGGGTCGAAAGGATACCCCAAATCGTCGTCAAATTTGAGGCCTCGACCACGGACTTATTTCGCCTAACAACAAATTCGCTCGATTTGGTGCCAAAAAGCCGCACCCCAAAGACTGACAACGGCTTTTATAAGCGTTATCATTAATAACTCAGAACCAACGGTTTCATTGATTGAGGAACACCCTGTGACGGACTTCGCACCGAATTTGTTAGCCACTCTATTGCTCGCCGACGACTTCCAAGAACAGATTGTGCTGTGGGCGATCATTGGAGGAATCGGCATTCTGGTCCTGTTCCTGTTTATCCTCGCGTTCTTCTTTTTGTCTTACGGCAAAATTTGGTTCCAAGCCTGGATGTCGCAAGCGGACGTTAGCTTTCGCAGCTTGGTCGGAATGGGCTTTCGAAAAGTTCGCCCCGACGTGATCGTCCGCTCCAAAGTAATGGCTCGACAGGCCGGACTGGACATCAGCCGTCGCGGCGGTATCACGACCGAACTGCTAGAAGCCCACTACTTGGCCGGCGGCGACGTTAGCCGAGTTATCAATTCGATCATCGCGGCTCAACGAGCCAACATCGACTTGGATTTTGACCGCGCTGCTGCAATCGACTTGGCCGGACGCGATGTCATGGACGCCGTTCGCACGTCGGTCTATCCAAAAGTCATCGAATGCCCCGACCCCGAACGCAGCGGTAAGAACTTCTTGAGTGCAATGTCCAAAGACGGCGTCGAACTGAAAATTCGGGCTCGAGTGACCGTTCGGACAAACCTCGAACAATTGATCGGCGGAGCCACCGAAGAAACCATTATCGCCCGCGTCGGCGAATCGATTATTTCTTCGATCGGATCGTCCGCAAAACATCAGGACGTGCTCGAAAACCCCGATCGTATTTCGCGAGCGGTTCTCGAACGCGGTTTGGATGCTCACACGGCTTTTGAAATCGTTTCGATTGATATCGCTGACATCGACGTCGGCGAAAACATCGGCGCTCGACTCCAGGCCGACCAAGCCGAAGCCGATACACGAGTGGCCCAAGCCGCTGCCGAAAAACGCCGCGCCGACGCGATCGCCAAAGAGCAAGAAATGAAAGCGGACGTTGCCAAACAACGTGCCCAACTAGTCATGGCCGAAGCCGAAGTCCCGCAAGCGATGGCCGACGCCTTCCGCCAAGGCAACCTGCACGCAGCAAAGTAAATCGTCGAAAGTAAATCGTCGAAGGTAGCCCGTCCTCTTCCAGAAGAACTCCTGCCCAAACACCACGGAACGGGCGTTCGACTAAGTGCTTATTCCACAACCAGTGAGCCGACGGTACTAGTCGCGGGCATTTTTGAGTCTTGGGATAAGCACTAAATCGCCGATTAAACGCGAGCCACTCGAAGCCAACTACGCCAACGATTCAATTCAGGTTTCACAAAAACGAATTCTTGCGGGTGCCAAACAGGGACCCGCCTGATATCTTGACGTGATGGACCAACAATCGCTGTTTAATGTCGAACCGCCGCCATGGCAACTGGATGACCAAGACGATTGGTTGGCCGCTCGCATTGCCTTTGCCAACGCACCCTTTGGCCCCTACGACTACTCCATTCCCGCCAAACTAGAAACCCACGTCAAACCAGGCGTTCGCGTGGGCGTTCCTCTCGGCCGCAGCAATCGCAAGATGGCCGGCTACTGCGTCGACATCATGACGCCATCGCACCCCGATGCCGCCTCCGTCAATCCGCAAAAACTCAAACCGATCAGCAACGTCATCGACGCTAAACCGCTGATCGACGCTTCCCTACTCAAGCTGGCCAACTGGATCAGCCAATACTATCTGTGCCCGATCGGCCAAGTCATCGAAACGATCGTCCCCACCGGCGTTCGAAACCAATCCGGCACCCGCGAGATGCTGTTTTTAACGCTCGCCGATGACGTGATCGCAAACATCCAATCGCTGAAACTAACCGAACTGCAAAAGTCGATCATCTACACCCTGCACGGATCGATTCAAGACTGGACGCCCAACGAGTTAGCCGAAACCGTAGGCTGTACCGTCGGTCCCATTTCGACGCTACGAAAAAAAGGACTGATCGTTGGTACGATGCGACGAGTCCAACAGAAAACGCACGAGATCCCCAGCGAAAAACGAACCAGTGACCTCCAACTGAACATCGAACAACAAAACGCCCTGGACGCGATCAGCCACCACATCGACGACAACACACATCAAACTTTTTTGCTGCACGGCGTCACCGGCAGCGGCAAAACTGAAGTCTACATTCGGGCGATTCAAAAGGTTGTCGAATACGGCAAACAAGCGATCGTGCTGGTCCCCGAAATCAGCCTGACCCCGCAAACTCGACAACGCTTCCGCGCTCGTTTCGATCGCGTGGCCGTCTTGCACTCGCACCTGACCGCGGCTCAGCGCGCCTGGCACTGGCAACAAATCGCTGCCGGAAATATCCAAGTCATCATCGGTGCTCGCAGCGCGGTATTTGCCCCCGCGCCCAACCTTGGCTTGATCGTTTTAGATGAAGAACACGACGGCTCCTTCAAACAAGACAAAGCCCCGCGCTACCACGCCCGCGACGTCGCCGACTTTCGTGCGCGTCTGCAAAAGATCCCGCTCGTCCTCGGCTCCGCCACGCCCTCGCTGGAAACTTGGCATCGCGCCGGCCAAAACGAATACCGCAAAATTTCGCTCGAAAACCGCGTCCTCGATTTACCCTTGCCCGACGTCGCCACGATCGATATGCGAGTTGATTTTGGTGGCCGCAAACGCTTTGGACCCATCAGCCAAAAACTACGCCAAGAAATCACCAAAACGATCGGCGAAGGCGGACAAGTGATCCTGCTGCTGAACCGTCGCGGATTTTCGACTCGGATTCAGTGCCCCGCCTGTGGCAACGTCGAAGGCTGCCCCGACTGCGCGATCCCACTGACCCACCACAACATCGGCAACAAAGCCGTCTGCCACTATTGTGACTACGGCATTCCCGCACCCCAAAAATGCACCCAGTGCAATAACCCGGCCATCAAGTTCTCTGGCCTCGGCACCCAGAAACTTGAACAAAACGTTTCAGCCATGTTCCCCGATGTTCCCATTCTGCGGATGGACACCGACACCATGCGGCAACGCGGCAGTCACGAAAAAGCCCTGGCTCGTTTTCGCAGCGGCGAAATCAAAATCTTGCTGGGCACGCAAATGATCGCCAAAGGCCTCGACTTCCCCAACGTGACTTTGGTCGGAGTCGTCAATGCCGACACGGCACTTCACCTACCAGATTTTCGAGCCGCCGAACGGTCCTTTGGGCTGGTCACGCAAGTCGCCGGACGAACGGGCCGCAGCGATAAAGGTGGCCGAGTACTCGTGCAAACCTTTGACCCGGAAAATCCAGCGATCGTTGCCGCGACGCGTCATGACTACATCGGTTTTGCCGCCGGCGAAATGCCACAGCGTGAAGAATTATCGTACCCGCCCTACGGTCACTTGGCTCGGTTGGTCGTCAGAAGTGAAATCGAATCCAAAGCCCTACAAACGGCGGACCTGTTGGCTGCAGAAATTCAACGGGCCAACGATGTCTTAAACCAAGACCTTCGCGTGCTCGGCCCCGCACCGGCACCGGTTGAAAAACTACGCGGCAAATATCGCTTTCACATGCTCGTGTTTTCTGATCACAAACTGGCGTTACAACAAGTCGTCAGCCGCGTCCAAGGCCAGCTTAAACCCATCGATGGTGTGCAATGGATCGTCGATATCGACCCGCAAGACATGCTTTGATGCCAGCATTTCAACCGCCTGAATTGACCGGCCAAAAAACCAATTTGACTGGGGATTTTATGGTCAAACGCCACATGGATTCAGTCAATTCAACTTTGACGAACCACTTGGTTTTGAATTGTTGCCCATTATCTGCGTTTCCCTGAAAATGCTGTCGATCTACAATAAACGCATCGAAATCAATCTTCTGTGGCCCACTCCATGTCCGATCGTGGCATCAAACGAATCTTAGGTTCATCCAGTCTGGAACGCAAAATCCAGTTTCTGTTTGCCGTTTGTTTGTTAATCTTGATCACGTTTTCGTTCCTCTGGGTCAGCCGAATTACCGAAGAACTGATCGAATCCAACACGCGCAGCCAAGCCAACTCGCTGAAATCAAATTTTGTCCTGCGCACGCACCTGCAAAACCTCGAAGATTTTTATCAGGGCGACGACGGCAAGCAGGCTGCTGTCGATCGCAAACAAGAAGCAACCGCGACTGTTTTCGCAATGCTGGCTGAAATGCCTTCGCCAGTGCCTTACGAAGCCGCCGTGGTTGCTTTGCCTTCAGACAACAGTCGATTTCAAATCAACCATCTAACCTCTGTCGACCCAGCCGAAATCGAACGCTTAAAGGTTGTCTGGCAACACGCCGTCGACCTTCAGCTACAACAAGACGAACTCGAATCGCTCAAGGGAGTTTCTCTAGAACAATTTGAAGCCAAGGTCGACGAATTCGCAAAAGCGAATCTGGCCAGTGATTCAGCCGACGTCCCCCCGCACGCTCGCGACGTCGCACTTTCGACCCGGCAAAAATACTATTACTACGCGCCGATCATCTTTGAATCGAAGAGCCAATGTCTACAGTGCCACTATCCAACGTCCGACGACCCGGCCACTGAGCAACGTTTAACCGAAATTGGAATTAAGCTTGCCGCCGCCGACACAACGCCCGAACAAACTCGGCAACTGGTTAAAGAAAAATTCTCAATCGCACCGCCCATGTTCGTGCGAATCACTTTGGATAACGCCATCGCTAAAGCGGCCGTCACTAAAAGCCGAGCGATCCTGATCTCCGTGGCCATTATCACCGCCGTGCTCTCCGTGTTTGCACTTTGGATTATCGTTCGCTGGGTAATTCTAAAACCGCTCGGGCATCTACGCGAAGTCACCGACCGAGTCAGTCTTGGCGAAATGACCGTCCGCGCCGAACTCAATTCCGGCGATGACTTTGAAGAGCTGGGAAATTCGTTTAATCGAATGCTGCGTTACGTTTTGGACACCCAAATTGCCCTCCAAAATGCCAACTCCGACCTTGACCGCAAAGTCGACGAACAAGCTCGATTAACGCTGGAACTTTACGAGATGAACCAGTTGAAGAGCGAATTCCTGGCCAATATGAGCCATGAGCTGCGGACTCCGCTCAACAGCATCATTGGATTTTCGGAGCTACTGGAAAACGGAAAAGGCCTGCAAGACAAACAGGTTCGCTTTGCTTCGAACATTCGCCGATCGGGCAATGTTTTACTGGACTTAATCAACGACATCTTGGATCTGGCCAAGCTGGAAGCCGGCAAAATGGACGTGCGTGCCAGCGAGTTTTCGGTGTTTCAGGTCGTTGACGAATTGTGCGAGATGGTGCGGCACTTAGCGGAATCCAAAAACATCCATTTGACGCACTCGATCCGCGAAGACTGGCCGCCGATGCTGCAGGACAAAATCAAAGTCCGACAGGTGTTCACGAACTTGGTCTCCAACGCGATTAAATTTACACCCGAAGGCGGACGCATCACGATCCGGGCCGACCGGTTGGAATCCGAAGACCAATCTGACCCGTTGATACGATCCAATGAAGGCCCCAACCACTTCTTGCGGATCGAATTCGAGGACACCGGCGTGGGCATTGCACCGGCGGACCAACAGATTGTTTTCCAAAAGTTCCGCCAAGGCGCATCTGCGCTCGGCAACGATTCGCTGACCCGCGAGGTCTCGGGAACCGGCCTTGGCTTATCGATCGTCAAAGAGCTCTGCGTTTTGCTCGGCGGTTCGGTCTCGTTGGAATCCGAAGTCGGGCAGGGCAGCACCTTTTCGGTCGAGCTACCTTGGCAATACACCGACACTGTCAAACCGGTTTCCGCGATCGTAGAAAAAGTCGACGAACTCACCAAACACCAACGAACTGATTTTGTTTCGCCCGGCAAAATCAAAAGCATAAGCCACCATGATTCAGCTTAAACTAAAACATCTCGCCAACACGAAACACCGCGTTCCAGAAAGGCGGTTATCCATACAGTTTATCGATGGCAAAACTGCGTGCACTTTTTTAAAGCAAAGTTCGGAGTGGTCGGCATTGCGGCAGAATTGATCGTAGGCGTCATCACACGTTGTTGCAGGTCGGCAAATAGGTTGGCCAGCGATGCAAGGAATTTGTGCGTCGCTTTCAAACGCATTTATTATTTTTCGCCCCATACCTTGGTTTCGCCTCTGGCATATTCAGCGAACTATTCGATGGCAAAGGTTTCGAGCTTGTCCTGCGATTTGTCGCAGGGTTTATCCCATTCAAGTTTGGATTCTAATTCAGCAATCCGAAAGTGCCGCCGAGCGATATTCGTACGATCACCTTGGAAAAGATACTCTCGATGAACTTCTCGGTGAACACCACCAAACATCCTCGGAGGGATTAAAGCAATTAGCCGTGGGTTGAGTGAAACAACACCGACGGAACACGTGAAAAGAGATTTCTTGCCCCCGACGGTGGTCGCAGCCAGGTTTGCTTCGACACCCTTCGGGGTCGCCGAGAGCGGGGCATTGTTACCGGG
>CAZROJ010000021.1:29495-33069 GCA_964601665.1 uncultured Pirellulaceae bacterium | reverse complement strand
TGGCTTCCGGCCAACCTTACCGCCTAAGCTTGTTCGCTGCTCCCCAGCGCAAACAGGCTTGTGCTGGTAGAGTAGGTTGGCCATTCTGATTGTCAAAGAATGTCGGCAATGTCTTTTTAAAAAAGACGAGAAATTGGCATCGGCCTGCTGAGGCCGTCGAGCACCGCCATTGCTTCGCGGCCAATCGTTAGAATCGGCACTGGTATCAAAAACGTCCTAAGCAATGTCAATCGACCACGCCACTGCGAAGCGAACACGCTGCGGCGAACCGGACACGCTGCGGCGAACCGGACGAAGAGCATAAAAGCTCTCCGCCGCCGACGGTACAATTCGCAAGTTAAAACCGCGGCATCGGTTACGTAAAACCGCGGCATCGAGTCCGAAGCCCGATCAACAAAAACACTAGCCAGCGTTTACGATCGCGAACGGATTCGGGATCGTTACTTCGTGAGTCACCATTTCCAGACTCGCTTTTGCAAGGCCACCACGATCGATGCCGGTGCTCAGAGTGTTTTTCTTTTCGACTTCCGCCTCGACATCGAACGGCGAAAGCTCGCCACGTAGGACTTTGATATGAGCCGGAGCATTGATTCCGATCCGGACCGTGTTGCCCTTGATTTTCAGGACCTGAATCTCGATTTGGCCGTCAAGAATAATTGATTCGTCTTTTTTGCGAGATAAAACAAGCATGTCGTAAATCCTTTTGGTTGTGGCCAAATTGGCCCTCGGAATCGTCGGCTAAGTCGCCCGATGCTTCCTGCGAATGGGGAATTGGGGGTTTGTTGTCCGGAAGGCCAAGTTCAATGTTGGCTGGGGTTGGTTACCGTTTCGTCCGGGTCTGTTTCTTAATATCGCTATGGCGTTGACAGATGAGGTCAAACTGAAACCAAATACGAAAGGAAGCCGAAAATAGCTCAAACTTTTTTGCGTTTTCCAACTTTCATACGTTTATACGCTCCTCCGACTGAAACCTTACGCTAGCAACACGTGGCAAAGATTGACGGTTGTTCGGATTGGGAACTCTCGAAGCCTCGCGGTGATTCGCTTTCTGAGCATTTTCTTGACGGATCTTCTTCCGATTGTTCCGAATTTTCTTTTTGTAAGGTTTAGTTCAATTGCGGAATCGAGTTACCCAAGATGCTCAAATCAATTCCAGTCGCGTTTGTCATTGCCATGGTTTCCATACAATTTTCCAGCGTCGCTGTTGCTCAAATGCAAATGACCAATCTCCCGTGGAGAATCGAAGAAGTTCTGATCAACCCTGACCTTGGAGCGGTGCTTCGATCTTCCGACAGCTCCGCCGACCGGCAAGCTAAAAAGTTTCGTAGCATCAGCCCCGAACGCGACACCGCGACCGCCTTGAACCAGTCCAGTCGGCCGATGTTTTCAAATTCAAGCAACCAATATCGTTCGCCAGCGCTTGCCGACCGAGACAGCTTGACCGCTCGGATACAGCCAACCAAAAGCACACCACGACTCGCTCGACTGACCGAAAACGAGCGTGCCTCAGCGGCCGACAACACTGCCAATTCACCGCAGCAACAAAATAGCTCAATCGGTGATTTATCGCCCGAAAAGCGTGTCGATTCCAACAAACAATCGCTCGATTTTCTATCTGCCGATGAGCTACGAGAGCTCAGCAAGTTAACGGTTCGCGTGACCGGAGCGACGGCGATGATTGAAAGCCAAGCTGCGGACCTAACCGTCGTAGTTTCCAACCCGACTGAATCGAAACTTGGCCCTGTCGACGTCAATGTCCAAGTCCCCGACGCCATTACGATTACTCGATTTGACCGCAAAGCATGGTTGGACGACGAACGCCGAATCGTGGCCTTCCGACTGGATGAAATCGCTCCCGGCAAAACAGAAAAGATTCGGTTGCGAGGCATCTCTCACAACGTTGGGAAAACCAGTTTGCGCGTCCTGCTGACCTCCGGCGAACAGTTGCTCGCCGGAAAAGTGGTCGACACTCAAGTCTTCCCGAGTCAACTTGTCAAAAAGTACAACTTTGGCGACGCTCAGCCCGAACCACTTCGGAAGTAGTCTTAGTTTCCATTCGACAAATCTTGCCCTGCGAATTCGCC
This sequence comes from uncultured Pirellulaceae bacterium, assembly GCA_964601665.1. Lineage (GTDB taxonomy): Bacteria > Planctomycetota > Planctomycetia > Pirellulales > Pirellulaceae > Mariniblastus. The sequence continues at coordinate 30,985 of CAZROJ010000021.1, read as the reverse complement.
ATGAAACGATACAACTCGAAACTCACTTCCAGCAAATTCATCGCCCTTTTCATTTCAACTGGGACCGGCCTGTTTTCGCTCAGCCAACCAGCCTTCACGCAAGAAGCAGCCCCCGCGGCCAACATGCCAGCGATTGTCTTGCGACCTGCAAGCCACCAAGCGACCGACTGCGAAATCGAACTGGATAAACCGCAAGGCAGTTCCGGATACCGATTGCTGATCAACATTCCGGATTCCGTTTCGACGATCGAAGTCGCTCCATCGACGGATTCCCAGCGAAGATTTCGAATTCGCATGGACGATCCATCGGTGGCATCGCCAGCCACCGGCGAATCGGCATCGTTGAAAAATTCAGCGAATGCAGGCAAGCTCGAACTCAACCTTCGTCGACCGATCGACGCGATGGCGGACGTGAAGTGGATTGGCTCCGATTCAACGAACGCTCCAGTCGATTCCTCACCTAACGCGGCAGTAAACGTTTCGGCAGATCAAACAGACAATCGGTCGACGGCATCAAGGTTCGTCGCCAACCCGTTCTTTAGCGCACCTGCGGTTGCAGAAATCGTTGCCCCAGCAAGGCTTGCGGAAAATCAAAATGAAAGCTCCGGCCGCCGGCTCAAGGCCCAGCCCGTTACGATTGACGAAGTGATCCACATCAAGACGGTTTCGTTGGCGACAAGTCAAGAAGCCGAGGCCGATTCGATTGCAACTGCCTTTTCGGCTCGCCCTGCATCGAATGTCGATTCGATTTCGGTCGCCCCGATGCCAACCGAAATGCTGGAAGCGTCAACCGATTTTACACGTTTGAAAATGCCCGCCCCCAGCTTGGCGGACGTCGAGTACTTCACCGATTTAAACGCCAGCGGCTCGGCTGATTCAATCGAATTAGGTGAATCGCTACGGCAGGAGCCGGCTGTCGACTTGACGACAACTGACCTACCTGAACTAGCCAACAGCCCACGATCAGCGCTTGCGTTGCCAGTCAACGTGGCGGTTGCTGGGCCGGAAAACTTAGCAGTCGGCAGCACCTACGACTTCACGATCACCGTCTTGAACGAATCGATGATTGGCATCGAAGACTTGAGTTTGGCGATTGCGACCCCCGGTGGCGTGGACGTCACGGTAATTGAAAAGCCGGCGGACTTTGACGCAGCCAACCGGACCCTAACGTGGCAACTTCCTCGAATCGAAGCCGGCGACGAAGTCGTGTTTCGATACAAAATCAGTACCACCGCCGCGGGACAATTCCAACAAAAGACAGTGCTTTGGCAAGGTAAAAACGTCTCGGCGACGATCAGTTCAAACATTCGTTCGGAAAACTAATCGTTCGGAAAACTAATCGTTCGGAAAACCAATCGTTCGGAAAACCAATCGTTCGGAAAACTAACCGTTCGTCAAAGTTGAATTCACCGAACGCAAGAACTGTCACCGCTCGATTAAAAACCCGCGCGTCAACGCGGTTTTTCGGTGAATTCGAAATCGCAACCGCT
>CAZROJ010000021.1:3443-29395 GCA_964601665.1 uncultured Pirellulaceae bacterium | reverse complement strand
GCTCTAAGTATGGATGGCCCGTCCATCCACTGCCAACGCCGCTTCTTGCATGATCTCTGACAACGTCGGATGGGCGTGACAACAACGTGCTAGGTCTTCGCTGCTGGCTCCAAAGTTCATCGCGATCGCAGCCTCGGCAATCAAATCGCCCGCTCGCGTGCCGATGGCGTGAACCCCCAAAATCCTATCGGTTTTCGCATCTGCCAAAACTTTGATTTTGCCATCGATATCGCCCATCGCTCGGGCTCGACCATTGGCACCAAACGGGCAGGCCCCCTTCCGGTACTCGATTCCCGCCTCTTTCAGCTGCTCCTCAGTTTTGCCCACCATCGCGATTTCGGGATGAGTGTAAACGACGGCGGGGATTGCATCGTAATTGACGTGCCCCGTGCCCTTCACAATTCGTTCGACAACCGCGATCCCTTCTTCGGATGCTTTATGAGCCAACATTGCGCCGCCGATACAATCACCGATCGCGTAAACGCCTTCGGCTGAAGTTTTCAGTTGGTCGTCGACGGTAATGAAACCTCGTCCGTCGGTTTTGACCCCGGCGGCGTCCAGACCAATGTCCTTGGAATTCGGCACCCGTCCGGCCGCCATCAACACTCGATCGCATTCGATTGGATCCTGGCCTTTGCATTTAACAATGCAGACTTCTCCTTGGCGGACGGCGCTTTCGACCCACATATCGGTTTTGAAAGTCAGGCCTTGCTTTTCAAAAGTCCGCTTGGCCAGTCGAGCGAATTCTTGATCTAGGCCGGGAAGCACTTGCGATGTCCCTTCCAGGACGGTTACCTGAGAACCAAGTCGACTCCAGACCGACCCGAGTTCAAGCCCGATATAGCCACCGCCAATAACGACCAGCCGCCGAGGCACGCTTGTGTAGCTAAGTGCTGCGGTGCTGTCACCGATAAAGTCGCCATCGTATTCAACACCCTGCAGGTGCATCGGTTGACTTCCCGTCGCGACGATAATATTGTCCGCCGTCAGCGTATCTTTGGTCGTCACCTCGACCTGACCGTTACCTGTCAAAGTTCCGCGTCCGACGTAGGTCGTCACCTTATTTCGCTTGAGCAGCATATTGATGCCGCCCGTCAGCGTATCGACGACCTTCGTCTTGCGCTTCATCATCGCCGATAGATCGACCGTCAACTTCGTGGCACTAATTCCATGCTCAAGCATGTGATCGCGTGCCTCAACCAAAAGATGGCTGGATTCGAGCAAAGCCTTGCTGGGAATACATCCAATTCGCAGGCAGGTTCCGCCGAACTGCGGGTTTTCGTCGATCACGGCAGTTTTCAACCCAAGCTGAGCACTGCGGATTGCTGCCACGTATCCACCTGGGCCGCCACCAAGAACCACCAAATCAAACTTTTCGGTTGCCATTTTCGTTTTCTAGCTAGGGTCAAAAAAACGGGCCGGTTGCAATCAACCGACCTGAATTCCACTGCGATGGTAGTTCGAGGCTTTGATGCCGTCCAACCACAAATCAAACGCAATTTTGTCTTTGTTAAACTTCTAAGAACAGTCGCGCCGGCTCTTCAAGGACTTCCTTAATCGTTTTCAAAAATCCAACGGCCTCGCGACCGTCGACGATGCGATGGTCGTAAGTCAGTGCGACGTACATCATCGGACGAATCACGACTTCACCGTTAAGCGCGATCGGGCGTTCCTGAATCGTGTGCAGTCCCAAGATCCCACTCTGCGGCGGATTGACAATCGGCGTCGACAGCAAAGAACCGTAAACGCCGCCGTTACTGATCGTAAACGTTCCGCCTTGCAGATCCGCTGGAACGATCTTGTTGTCCTTTGCCAGTCCCGCGTAATCGCCGATTTTCCGTTCGACATCGGCGAAGCTCATTCGTTCAACGTTTCGCAGAATTGGAACCACCAAGCCCTTGCCGCCACCGATCGCGACTCCAATATCATGGAAGTTTTTGCTGATCACCTGGTTACCGCGAATCTCGGAATTGATTGCTGGGAAGCGACGCAAACCTTCCACGACGGCCTTGGCAAAAAAGGACATGAACCCGAGCTTAACTCCATGCTTTTTCAGGAACGCATCCTTGTACTTGCCGCGTAAATCCTTAACTGGCTTCATGTCGATTTCGTTAAACGTGGTCAACAAGGCCGCCGTCTGCTGCGCCTCGACCAAACGTTTGGCAATCGTCCGCCGAATCATGCTCATCGGCACCGCACGCTCTTCGCGATCCGAGCCAGCAACGGGGGCGGAAGCGGCAGGTGCTGGAGCAACAGGTCTGGCCGCCGCGGCTGCAACTGGCTTGACAGCCGGAGTCGGCGCTGGAGCAGGAGCAGCGGCTCGCGATGCGGCCGGCGTCACCGATGCGGCCGGCGTGAGTCCCTTGGCTTCGATGTAGTTCAGCACATCTTCTTTTAGCAATCGCCCACCTGGGCCGGTCGGGGTAATCGCATCAGCGGCTATTTTATATTCAGACAAAATTCGTTCGGCCGCCGGCATAATCCAACTCGCTTCCTCGACCGCTTCAGCCACAACCGCTCCGCCGGCGGTCTGCGGCTGCGGGCTCGTTTGAGAATTTTCAGTCGAAGTCGCGCCGGCGTTTCCTGGTTTGGCTCCGCTGGACTTGTCGCCCGGCGTGATCACGCACAGCACATCACCGACGGACGCAAATTCGCCGTTGGGAACTTTGATCTCAGACAAAATCCCTTCGTGGTCCGAGGGCAAGTTTTGGGAAGCTTTTTCGGATTCCAGTTCGACCAGTTCGTCGTCTTTGTTAACCCACTGGCCAACTTCGACCAACCAATTGGCAACTTGTACTTCTTGGATGGATTCACCAAATCCGGGGACTTTGATTTCAAACATGCTTTTGATTTTCTATAAGACGGTCGGCGAACGAATAAGCACCGACGAATGTTTAAATACTTGGGGATTCCAGCCTCAGCCCGCATCGCTGCCGCGACCGGGACACTCATCGTAAAGTCGCAACATCGGCACCCCTTGCAACCGTCGGCCAACCGAACTGCCCAGTCGTTTCCAATCGGCAATTCGAGCGAAACGATCGCAAGGCTTAATTGGATCATATCAACAAATGAAAGTGAATTGGCGGAACGCACGTCTTCTCATTTTTAGCCATGAAATTTGCAGATTTTTGAGCTCGCCGACGACCAAGCCACAACCGATTTCCCACGCGGTCTCGTTCCCATCGAACACGCGAAAAGTTGCGGCCGGCTCATTGTTGTTTTGGCTGGTTTTTGGTAAAATCCGAGCTTCGCAAATCCGGCGAAAAACCCCGTAAAAAACGAGTTTTCTGCGATCCTCGCGGCCGTTCTCTGAAGCACAACGGCGCGGCCCAATTTTTATGATTTTTGCCATTCTGAAAGGCATCTAAATTGTCGACTGACTCCCCCACTCCTGAAGACAATAATAGCGACAACGGCGGCAATGAATTCATTGAGCAGTTCTTGGAGATGCCAATCGAGGATGAGCTAAAGAATAGCTACCTCACTTATGCGATGAGCGTCATTGTTTCCCGCGCTCTGCCAGACGTTCGCGATGGGCTGAAGCCTTCGCAACGCCGGATTCTGGTCGCGATGAACGATTTGAACCTCAGCCCCGGCTCTGCTCGTGTCAAATGCGCGAAGATCTCGGGCGATACATCGGGTAATTACCACCCGCACGGCGAAAGCATCATTTACCCGACGCTGGTCCGGATGGCCCAAGAGTGGAACATGCGGCACGTCTTGGTGGACAAACAAGGTAACTTTGGGTCGATCGCCGGTTTGCCTCCGGCGGCGATGCGATATACCGAAGCCAGAATGTCGGCCGTCGCGTCGTTAATGCTGGACGACCTAAAACTTGACACCGTCGACTTCACTCCCACCTACGACGAACGCCGTTTGGAGCCGTCGGTCCTGCCCAGCAAATTCCCCAACCTGCTGGTCAACGGATCCAGCGGTATCGCCGTCAGTATGGCGACTTCGATCCCGCCACATAACCTTGGCGAGGTTTGCGATGCGATGAATATGGTGATCGAGAACCCTGATTGCTCGATTTCGGAAATCATGACGGTCCTACCAGGACCGGACTTTCCCACCGGCGGCACGATTTGTGGACGCGCGGGAATTATCAAGTCTTACCAAACAGGAAGATCCACGATTGCGGTTCGAGCCAAATGCGAAATCGTTCCGATCCCCAAAAAGAAAAATCGATTCAAGATCGTCGTCAACGAACTGCCATTCCAGCAAACGCGCGACGGCGTCGTCGAAAAAATCGCGAACTTGGTCAAAACCGAAAAGGTCAAAGGCATCTCGAGCATCCGCGATCTCTCCGACTTGAAGGAACCAGTGAAGCTTGAGGTGGAAGTCAAAAGCGACGCTGACCCGGACGTCGTGCTGAACCAACTTTATCAATTTTCGCCGCTACAAACTTCGTTCTCGATGAACTTCATGGCGTTGGTCGATGGAAAACCGCGCGAGCTGTCCATCAAAGATTTCTTGACCGAGTTTTTGCGGCACCGCGTTTCTGTGATCCGCCGCCGAACCCAGTTCCTGCTCGCTCGAGCAAGAAAACAAAAGCACACGATTGAAGGCTTGCTGCTCGCCCTAGCCGACATCGATCAAATTATCAAAACGATCCGCAGCTCCAAAACTCAAGCCGAAGCAAAAGTTGGCTTGATGGCCATCGACTGCCCTTCGGCGATGATGCAAAGAGCACTGGGCGAGAGTGGTTTTAAGATTTTCCAAGACGAGCGTGGCGTTTCGGACGTCTACCAATTGACCGCGGTCCAAGCGGACGCCATTTTGAAAATGACGCTGGGCCAGTTGGTCAACCTTGAACAGGAAAAACTGGGCGGCCAGCACGCAAAACTGCTCGAAGAAATCACCGAGTACAATCGCATCCTCTCCGACGACGCCAACATTCGAGCGATCATCAAAGAGGACTTGGACGAAATCAAACGCAAGTACGCAGACGATCGCCGGACCGTTTTGTCAGACGAAGAACTGCGAAATGTTGACCTTGAAGACTTGATCGAAGAAGAAAACATGGTGGTTTCGATTAGCCATCGTGGGTACATCAAGCGGACGCCCGTCAGCACTTATCGAGCCCAACGTCGTGGCGGAAAAGGGATTAAGGGGGCCAAGAGCGAAGACGAAGATCCAATCGAACACATCTTTGCGGCCAGCACACACGACTACTTGCTGTTCTTTACCAATCGCGGAATCGTGCACTGGCGGAAAGTTCACCAGCTGCCCGCACTCTCTCGCGAAAGCCGTGGTCGAGCGATCGTTAACATCGTCCAGCTGGAAGAGGGCGAAGCGGTGGCGGCGTGCCGAGCGATTCGTGATTTCGATGCCGCTGACCATTACCTGTTGATGGTGACTCGAAAAGGCTTGATCAAAAAAACGCCGCTCTCGGCCTACGGTCGTCCGCGAAACAATGGAATCATCGCTATCAAGCTGAAAGAAGAAGACGAAATTATCGACGTTTTAGTGGCAAAAAAAGACGACGAGATCGTCCTTTCGACGGCCAACGGGATGGCCATCCGCTTCCGCGAGTCTGACGCACGGCCGATGGGACGCAACACCAGCGGTGTCAAAGGGATTGGACTTTCCAAGGATGACGCCGTTGTCGGAATGGTCGTCGCCGATCCAGATGCGACTCTGCTGACGGCCTGCGAAAAAGGTTACGGCAAACGAACACCTTTTGGCCCGCACGCCACGGATGAAACCGAAACCGACGAAAACGAATCCAGTAGCTCGGCCCGTTACCGCACGCAAAAGCGAGGCGGAAAAGGTGTCAGGGACATTAAAACGACGGATCGAAATGGCAAGGTCATTGGAATCAAATCGGTCAACGATGAAGACGAATTGTTGCTGATGACTTCTCGCGGAAAAATCCAGCGTATCAAGGTTGCCGACATCGGGATCATCGGACGCAACACTCAAGGCGTTCGAATCATGGGGCTGGACGACGAAGATTCGTTGGCGGTAATTGCCCGCGTCCCACGCGACGAACTGGACGATGAAGAAGACTCAGCGCTGACACCCGACGGCAACACACCAGCGGCCAATCAAGCCGTCGGAAACGATGTGGCCGCCGATAAAGTTGATACGCCCAAAACCACCGATGTGGAGCTTTCCGGCGAACAAGGTGACGATGGCGAATCAGCCAGTGACTCGCAACCGAACGAATAAGTCGCGACTCAGAAAACTGCAACTCCATTTCAATCGGCAGGCCAGCGCCACGACAACCAACATCGGTTGTCGGCGTCAGGCCCGGCTTGGGGTTTTGCAAAACAAACAGACGAGAAGTTTCTTTGACGCTCGTAGACTGTGCTGCCCGCTTCAATCAAAACCGTTGACCAGCCATCCAGCGGTTTGCTCGAACGATAGCCTTTAGTGGCTACGCGTATTGGCGACTAACCATTGAGCATACTCGTGAGAGATTTCGACGATTGCAACCGCGGTTAGCTGCGGATTTTCGTACGGATGCAAATTCGACACCGCCGCCGCGATTGGGTCGAACAAGCAGCGCCGCGTCTTGATGAATAAGCGGTACTCCGTCGTGGTTTCAATCACGTCTTTCCAGCAATACGTGCTTTCAACTGGACCAGCCAACTGACAGCAAGCCGCCAATTTATTTGCGATCAAGTGATTCGCAATTTCCTTCAGAACCTCGCGATCGTCGCAGGTCGTGGTCACTTGAATGAATGCTTGGCTCATACAACTTCCTTTTCAATTTGTAATTCGTTCGAACTCCTTGCGACAGCTCAGAAGTTATCCCACAACTAGAGAGCGGGTCGTGCTAACCGAAAGCATTTCTAATCTTGAGACAAGCACTAAATCTCCAAGCCTACCGGTCATACCAAACGTCGCCAATCACTCATCTGGCGGCGTTGATGAATCAAGGGGCAAGCTAACATCGAAGGTCTTTTTTGCGATCAATTCGCCAGCCAGCTCGATCGACATTTTCCAGCTGCCTAGTTTGTCCGCCAAAGGCAACCAAATGGTGTCGCCTAAATAGAAATTCCAATCATTAGATTTGACGTACACCGTCCCATCGAAAGCCGCCCGACGCTCACCGTCGGAATTCAGAATCCCGGGATGATCGATACAGTAATCCAACTGCTGATTTTTGGCCGACTTGATATTCACGATCAATCCAAATTCGACGTCGACCATCGCGGGAACTTTTAATGTGAATTCTCTTATCTTGGGCAATGACTTTTCATCCGAATCCCAATACTCATAGATTCCATAGCTCCGGATTTTAACTTGCGGTTTCCGCTTTGCCATTGACCAACCTACGCCTGTTTCCACCGTCAAAAAATTTACTCGACCGATCGTTTAATCTAGCCGATCGATAAACACGATCGACCGTCCAATACGTTTTGCTTCGCTCGCCACTATTTTAAGTCGATTGCCATCTGGGCCTACCGGAACGCTTTGCCAGTAGCTGTCCAAGCGACGTTTCAGTTTTTCCCGCATACGACCACGATCCTTCTACCCGTTTATACCGGCAAGCCATTGCTAAGGCCAATCCAGCAAACCCCTCATTGTGCACAGCATCAAACTGGAAAGATTTAGGTTGCTGAGCCCCTTCATCGCTTGTTTATTGTGGCCATCAGTTCCACACGCCCAATGCCCGTAAGCAACGCAAACGGCGGGCGCTAAAAGTGCCCTGACGGCCTCCGGAAGCTCTATTGCTTGCATTCTCTTCTGCGATTTTCTCTCATTTTCAGGCCCAGAAAACATCCCATTTATTTGTTAAATCGTTGAAAATCCCAAACGTCCATTTTGCCTTAGCGATACATGAGATCCGTGTTGCCTTTTAAAAACTGAGCGGGTATTCTGAGAGAAGTTAAGTGACCTTCAGTATAGGTAAAGGCGAAGTTTCCATGGACGGAATTGCAACGGATCTTATTGCCCAGGCGAGCGCGGAATCGATCCACAGAATCAACAACATAATTCAGCAGCAAATTTTGCTTAATGCAAAACTAAAACGCACGCTGAAAACCTCTGGCCTAAGTCATTGCGACAGCTTGCTGAACCAGCTGGACGCAGTCACAGTCGAACTGATGCAGTACGGGCAGCACCCCGACAACAAACCTCAGTTTCGCCGGAACGCTTCCTAGCAAGCGATTCTTAATTCACGCTTGCCAAAATCGCACAAGCATCAGTTTGCGTTGGACTCGTACTCGATTTAAGTGCTTTTCAAATCGAATACCGATCCTACCAAATTCTCCCGTCCCCATAGAAATAGCATTTAGTTTAAGTGCGAAAGCCCCAACTGGAGTCCAACATGTCGAAAATTCTAGTGGTCGAAGATAATCATTCGATCAGAGAGCTTTTAATTGAGAGCCTTGAAGATTTTGGGCACTTTGTTCAGAGCGCTTCCACCGGCGATGAAGCGGTTGATCTTGGCTATTCTTTTAACCCTGACGTGATTGTCGCAGACTGGGATTTGGGCTGCGACTACGACGGATTTGAAGTTGCCGCCGCCTGCTTCCACGCCGACCGCAACGTGAAAACGATCGTCATTTCAGGCCACACACAACGCCTGAAACAAGTCGCCGCCAGCGAATTTGTTTTCACAACGCTTGAAAAACCGTTCTCGCTGCAGCGTTTCAAGTCAACTATCGATCTGGCGATCAGCGAAAAACTACCGCATTCGGACCATGACTCGGCAACCAAAGACAACCGCCTCCTGCCCAATATTTTTTAGGAACTCGGTTGGCTCAACGCACTTCCGAATGTTCGCGGCTGGCGAGTTGTTCCATGATTTGATCGATCAGTGCTGCTGGGTCAACCGGCTTGACCAAGTGCAAATCGAATCCAGCAGCCATTACATTCTTGCGATCAGTTTCTTGCCCATAGCCAGTCAAGGCCACCAACAACTGCGGGCGATGATTCGACCGGTTGATGTGCCTGGCAACTTCAAAGCCATCCATGTCGGGCAAGCCAATATCGACAACACAAATTGATGGCTGGAACTCATCGAATTTCTGGACACCAGCGAGGCCGTTTTCAGCAGTTTCAACGTTCAATCGCTCCAATTGCAGATACTCGCTCAGCATTTCACGGGCTCCTGCGTTATCTTCGATCAGCAAAAGTTTCGTGCCAGCAAGTTGCACACTTGGGCGATTCGACTGATCGCCTTGCCCCGGCAAGGCGGCGATGACTTCTCGTGATACTGGCAGGCTGAGCCTAAAGGTACTGCCAAAACCAATTCCCAAACTGCTGGCCTCGATCGTTCCACCGTGGGCTGCTGCGATCATTTTCACCAACGGCAGGCCCAGCCCCATACCGCCGCTCGAGCGATCCAAATCCTGTTCAGCCTGCACGAACACTTCGAAAATTCGCTCGATCAACTCTTCCGACATGCCTTCGCCATCATCTTTGATTTCAACAACGATGCGATCACCGTCCTGTCGAATTGCATACAGGATGACACCGTTTTCACCCGTGTATTTATTGGCATTGATCAACAAGTTTGTTTGGGCCTGAATGATTCGGGCCTCGTCAACCGAAGCGAGTAATGGTTCCTCTGGGAAATCGAATACCAGTCGCTGGTTCTTTGCTTTAATACGATGCTCAATGCACTCAACGACCTGTTTTGCTGTTGCGGTGATGTCAATAACTTCAAGCTGCAAACTAAACTTGTCATGAGTGACCCGGGCAACGTGCAACAAATCATCCAACATTCTTCCCAGTTGGACCGACTGTCTTTGGATGATGTCGATGGCTTGCTCGTGAGTCTCAGCGGCGACATCACCACGCTGAATAACGGCCAAAGAATTTGCGATCGCCGCGGCGGGATTACGTAGTTCGTGAGACAGCACAGCCAAGAAATGGTCGCGTCGTTTGACCTCGTCGCGCATCTGCAATTCGGCTTTTTTCTGCGCCGTAATGTCGCGCAGAACCACGGACGCACCATCGAGGTTGCCATCGGGAGAATAAATCGGCGAGATAGTGGATTCGACCGGAATCTCGTCGCCGTTTCTTCGAGTCACTAAAATCTCAACATGGTCAATTTTCGAATCGTGTTGAATCTGCATCAACGCATCGCCCAGCATGCTTTCGCTACGTTCATCCAAGCCCAGCGTTGCAATGTTCTTGCCGATTGCCAACTCGGGCGACAGCAAAAATAACTCTTGGGCACCACGATTCCAAGTCCGAATCTCGCCGGTTGCGGAAACTCGAAAGATAGCATCGTCCGACGCTTGGACAATTTCTGAAAGCTCAATCAGCAGCTGTTCGGTCTCTTTGATTCTCGTGATGTCGATCAAGGTCAGCAAAACACCATCGACTTTCCCGCGGGAACTGTAGGGCAGCAACCGCATCAGATACCAGTTGCCATTATTATCCTCAACTTCTTCGTCGCGAACCTTTTCAGTTTCCAAAACTGATTCGATACTGCCGATCAGGTCGTCGTACTTGAGCTCATGGTTGAAGGACTCAAAATTTCTCCCGACATCCTGAGGCAACAATTTAAACGTATTGGCGATGCCCAGCGTAAACTTCCTGACGGCGAGACTACGATCCAGAAAAATCGTATCCACTTGCAAACTATCAAGCAGGTTGTCCATGTCGTCGGTCATTTCGGTCAACGCTGTAATCTTGCGCTGGTGTTCGGCGTTTACCGTGTACAGTTCCTCGTTGACGCTATGCAACTCTTCATTGGTGGACTGCAGTTCCTCATTAGCCGCAATCAATTCCTCATTCGTTGATTGCATTTCCTCGTTAGTACTTTTTAAACTCAGGATCGAATCATGCAAACTTTCGCGAGTCTCCCGCAACTCCTCTTCCAAAACCTTATTTTTATGGCGAGCAATCTTTTCAGGAACGGTCGCAGAATCCGAATCACCAATCTCGAGAAGTGGATCTTCAGGTTCAATTGTGACAAGATACTTTGGTGTGTATTTGGTTTCGACAACTCGGACCGTAACCTTGCAACTCTGCTCCCCGCTTTCCTCGGCTTTCAATCCGGGGTAGACCACCGTCCGATTCTCGATTTTCACACGTTTCAAACCACTTTCCACGGCAACGTGAAAACCGGGCGGCAGCAATTCCAGTAGGTCGTTGGAGGGCCTGCCTTCTTTAAATTGCAGATAACCGAAAGCATCGCCAAAAACGTGCATCAGATTATTTTCGCCATCGATCAAAATCGAAGATGGCATGAATTCGGTAAGCAGTTCGTCATAGGCCGCCGAGATTTCTTTTTCCAGTAGGTCTTCGCGGCGGGACGGTATCGCAACGCTTGGCTTGCGAACACTTTTCCCATAGGCGAGATCCACTTCTGAAAACTTGACCGTCGAAGCTTTCCGGTAAATTCGCCAATTTTCATTGATTGGTGAATACGCCGAATCGAGATCTGAAACGGTTTCACTTGGGCCCAGAAACAGAACACCCGAACTCTTCAAACTAAAATTAAACAGCGACAGTGCTTTTTTTTTGGCCTCTGTGTTGAAATAAATCAGCAAGTTACGGCAACAAACCAAATCCAGTTTGGTAAACGGCGCGTCTTGCAGCAGATCATGTGTGGCGAAAACGATCTGCCGCCGCAAACGGGGAATAACCTGATACCCGTTGTTCTGTTTTAAAAAGTAGGTTGCCTTGCGTTTTTCGCTGACGTGCGACAAACGAGCGTCCGAAAAGACTCCCGTGCTGGCTTGTTCGATACAGTCGACATTTACGTCCGTTGCAAAAATTTTGACGTCGACTTCATATCCCCGCTGCCGCTTCAACTCATCGATCAAAATCGCAATTGAATAAGCCTCTTCACCCGTCGCACACGGTGAAACCCAAACTCGAAACTCGCGGCTGCTGATCGCCGATTCAATCAACGCCGGCATCACTCGAGTTTGCATCTCCATAAAAGCGTCCGGGTCACGAAAGAACTCGGTGACCCCGATCAACAAGTCTTGGTAAAGCTGATGCAACTCGGCCGGGTCTGACTCGACACGTTTTAAATAGGATTCGACATCACCTGCTTTGGAGAGTTCAATCCGCCTCGACAAGCGCCTGCCAAACATCCGTTTTTTATAAAGATCGAAGTTGATCCCAAAAGACTTATGCAACAGTTGGTAAATTCGGCTTTCGGCCCCAACGGTTTCAGCAAAAATCGACTGTCGCCGCGAACCATCGGGCGCTGGCTCCATTTCTTTGTACCGTAAAAGCACTTCTGGCATTTCTTCGGTTGGTACGATCACGTCAGCTACGCCCGTCGCGATCGCGGCGCGTGGCATACCGGCAAACTTGGACGTCCGCTCATTCTGCACAATCACCAAACCGCCACAATCGTGCACCTCGCGAATTCCCATCGCACCATCAGCTCCGGTTCCCGACAAGACAATCCCAACTGAAAGTTCGCCGAAGCCTTGAGCAAGCGACTTGAAAAATGTATCGATCGTATTGTGCTGTTTTGCTGGCTCGCGCGGATAAGCGACCAAAACGCCATCTTCGATTTTCGCGCTTTTACCGTTTGGCAAAACGTAGACATGATTTGCTTGGGGCACCACGCCGGTTTCGATTCGCTGGACCTTCATACTGGTCCGCCGCCCTAAAATCTGCGGCATCAAGCTTTCGAAGTCCGGCGAAAGATGCTGGATCACGACGAAGGCAAATCCGGTATCATCCGGCATTGCCGCAAACAAACTTTCCAATGCTTCGACACCGCCGGCGGATGCACCGATGCCTACGATGATCGTTTTATCATCGCCGCCTTCACGCCCTTCACCTGCCTTCGATCGATCCTTCACCGCCTCGCCTCCGTTGCCGTTCTTCACTTGAGATTTATTATTCATTTGGATCCGTCCCCCTCTTCATAACTGAAAACTCGATTCAATTCATTAACCGGACCGAGCCGTTACTAGCCGTCGCTTTCTTCATCCAGTCTTAACCGAACGCCAACAGTCACCCCGTTTTTACCGGGCTTCATCCAAATTCGCCCGTGGTGTCGCAAGGCGATCCGTCGGCAAATCGCAAGGCCAACGCCAGCGCCTGGCACGCCAGACTTTACACCCAAGCGTTTGAAAATTGTAAAAACATCATCTATTTTTCGCTCGGAAACCTCGATGCCGTTACTCGCGATCGAAAGATCTAGCATCCCCTCAACTTTTTCAGCGGTAATATCGATTACCGGATCAGCGTCGCTCCTGAATTTGATCGCGTTTTCAACCAGGTGAAAAAACAGCAATCGCAGTTGATCAAAATCCCCCATGACACGCGGGAGGTCATCCGAATAATTGACAACGCCGTTATTGGCCTCCAACGCCGGCCGAAGCTCCATGATTGCCGCGCCGATCGGTTCGTCGAGCTGAACCGGCTTCAACTGCTTTCCAAGCGTATTGATTCGAGAGTAGGCCAGCAGGCCATCGATCATCTGACGAAGCTTTGCCGAGCTATCACGCAACACGACAGCCGACTTGCCGATCGCCGTATCGTCCTTGTTCTCGATCGCCTTTTGAATCAATTGAGTGTAGTGATTGATATGTCGCAGGGGTGCTTGCAGGTCATGCGAAACAGCATAAGCAAAGTCGGGCAACTCTTGGCGAACCTCGGCCAACGTTTGCATTGTCAACCGCGCATTCTCCGCCTCTCGAAGCTCGGTGATATCGGTCAAAGTTAGCACGACCCCTTCGATTTTTTCATCGATACGATAAGGCTGAATCCGCTGCAGGTAGACTCGACTGTCTCTCCCATTGACCTCCAATTCTTTGGAAACACCCGTTTTCAAAACATCAGCCGCATCGGTTAACAGTTCGGGGCTATCAAGCTTGTAGGAAATATGATTGATGGGTCGACCAATGTCCTGCTCCAAAACATTGAAACCCGCCTTGATCGACGGAGTGAACATTCGGATATTGAAATTCTTGTCCAGAAAGATCGTTCCGATTTCGGTGCTCTTGAGCAAGTTGTCCATGTCGCTGGTCAACTGAGTCAGCTCGTCGATCTTTGCTTTATGCTCCGAGTTAACGGTGTAGAGCTCTTCGTTGACGCTGTGCAACTCTTCGTTGGTACTCTGCAACTCTTCGTTGGAAGCGATCATCTCTTCGTTGGTCGCCTGAAGCTCTTCGTTGCTCGACTCCAACTCCTCAACCGTTGATTGCAGCGTTTCGCTTGTATAGGTTAGCTCTCGCTCAAGCTGCTCAATTCGATCACTCGACTGAATCGATACTTCGAAGTTTTCAACAATCCGATCTTCGGCAACAACGGGTTCCATTTCTTCCAATGAAATCAGGAACAGCGACTGCTCTTTCTTTTGGTAGGGTTCAACCGTCACTTTCAGCAGGCGTTGTTCGCCATCAGGGCCAGCCGTTCGGACGCCATTATGCAGGACTTCTTTGCCTTCCGTCTTCGCTCGATGAAGCGCCGCACTCACCGATATCGATAAGTTTTTATCCAGCATTTTAAGAATATCAGTCGATGGTTTCCCCTCGGGCATCGTCAACAGTTTTCTGGCGTTGCCAAAACAATGGACAAGCTCGTTGTATTCGTCCACCAGCAAACTCGGCGGAACATGCTTCGCTAATAAATCTTCGTAAGCTGTCGTCAACCATGTTTGGCTTTGCATCCGCGGCCCCTTGCCGACGAAGGGTTGAACTTGCTCGTGTATCACAGAACCTAAAACCGGCGTCAGAGGCATCCGCGTCGCCTCCTTCAGGCGAATGTCCCGCCGCTTGCTATAAATTCGCCAATGCCGATCCAATTGCTCAAATTCATTCCCCAAATCGCCGACTGTCTCGCTGGGCCCCAAGAACAGGACCCCCTTTTTCTTTAGGCCAAAATGAAACGTGGAAAGAATACGCTTCTGTACTTTTGGCTCCAAATAAATCAAGACGTTACGACAACAGATCAAGTCCAGTCGCGTGAAGGGGGGATCGCGAGTCAGATCGTTTGAAGCAAACAACACCGACTGCCTAAGCTCGCGCTTTATATTACATATCCCATTGTTCCTGACAAAATATTTATTTTGAAACTCGACTGGAACATTGTCCATCGCTTGCGACGGATAGAACCCGCTGCTGGCAATCTCCAGCGACTTGCTGTGAACATCGGTTGCGAAAACTTTAAACCCGCTCGACAATCGACCTGCCCGTTCAAGCCCATCATGCAGCAGCATCGCCACCGAATAGGCCTCCTCGCCTGTTGCACACCCACTCACCCAAGCCCTCAATTCGACTTCAGGTTCGCTTCTGGCAATCAACTGCGGGAGGATCGATTCTCGCAATTTTATAAATGCTTCGGGATCGCGAAAAAAGCGAGTTACCTCAACCAGCAAATCTCGAAATAGCAGATCAGCCTCGGTTTCACTCTCTTCCACTTTGTCAATGTATTCGTCGAGCGTCGACACGGCACTCATGCGCATTCGACGTTCCAAACGCCTCGATATGGTGCCCGGTTTGTAAAGCGAAAAATCGATATTGTCGCGATGCCGAAAAATGCGGTACAGCCGCTGCATCGCGGATTCTTGCGGACCTGGCTTGCCCCGATTGAACTCCGTTTGCTGCAATGCCGTTCGGTCGGAAGTCCGAATGTAACCCAGTAATCGATCGGGCATGTCGTGAGCTTCGCAAATCAAGTCGACGACCCCGCTGGCAATCGCAGCTCGAGGCATCCCATCGAACCCGGCCGATTCAGGAGTTTGCACAAAAACTAAACCGTTGGCTTCGCGAACGTCTTTGATTCCACGCGAACCATCGCTGCCCGTCCCGGACAGCACGATCGCGACCGAGTTTTCACCGCCTTCGCTTGCCAGCGAACGAAAAAAATTATCAATTGGCAAGTGCAACCCTGGCTTCTTGGTTTTATCCGTCAGGAGCAATTTGCCGCTTGCAATCGCCATGTTTTTTTCAGGCGGGATTAGATAGATGCAGTTGGGTCTAATCTCAACTCCATCGCTAACTTTGAAAATTTCCATCTGCGTGTGCCGAGCGAGCAACTCGTCCATCAAACTTTTGAAGTCCGGCGACAGATGCTGCACGACCACAAAAGCCATTCCACTGTCGTTTTCCATGTGGTCAAAGAACTCTTCGATTGGTTTTAGACCACCGGCGGAGGCTCCAATACCGACGATAAGGGATGGCTTCATTTAACTTGACTTTCTACAAACGAGCGTAGCTCAAAATAGGCGTTCAGAACGGGCGTCCAATAGAACTCGAGGAACATCGACTTGGAACTTTTACTTCGGCGGTAAAGCAACCACCTGCAGCCAAAAGTTGTTGATCTCTTTAACGACCTGAAAAAATGAATTCAGGTCAACTGGCTTGACGATGTAGCTATTAGCCGCCAATCCATAGCTTGCCAGAATGTCGCGATCGTGACTGGACGTCGTCAGAACAACGATCGGAATGACTTTCAGATCTTCGTCGGCACGCACTTGCCTGAGCACCTCGCGACCGTCGACTTTGGGCATATTCAAATCTAACAAAATCAGATCGGGCCGAGTCGCATCCTCGAAACCGGCCTCGCGGCGCAGGTACCGGAGCGCCTCTTCACCGTCTCTTACGTGGTTAACTTGGTTGCTGAGCTTACCTTGATTCAAAGCTTCTAAGGTAAGCTCAGCGTCGGTCTCGCTATCTTCGACTAACAAAATGTCGATAATTTTCCGGGGACTGCTCATTCAAAACCTAATCGGTACTTAGCACCGGATCAAAACTTACATCGAGAAAGGCGATGTCAAATCTTATCAGTCTTTTCAGTCGCCCAACAGAAACCCCCCCGTCTTTTTCAGCAAAATTGCTTTTGCGAAATAAGCTGCTGCAAATACGAAGAACGTTTCTAAGGTCGCTAGAGAATTGCTCCGCTAGCTCAAGTCGATAATTCGCATTCGCAGCTAAACCCAACGCTAGCATCCACGCCTAAAAAAACGCCATGGCATCGAGCCAAAATTTGGTTTGTTCGGCAAATTCAAAATTTTTGCCTAGACAGCGGGTTTGAGAAACCTTAAATTTCTATAGGGAATTCAGGGGGTGCTTCAGCAGTACCGATAATATCTAGGCCGAGTTGGCCTTTTAAATTATTTCTGAGTCGCCAATTTGATGGCTTGCCTAGACCCTCAAAAGAATTAGGCATGCCCGCATGCGGCTTACCGCAAAGAAGTTAAATCAGCGGCGATTGCCGTTGAAGCGACTTTCCTAGATGGGATAAAGTACGAAAAACCTGGAATGGATCGGGTTAACATTGCATGGATGCAACTAGTCTGCCGCGTTTGATGTGTGCAGAAATATTTAAGTACGGAGACTGCGATGCTCGTCCTTTCAAGGAAAAACAAGGAATCGATTCGACTTCCTGAACTCAACATTTCAATCGAGATCTTACAAGTTAAAGGTAAGTCGGTCAGGGTCGGCATCGATGCGCCCCTCGAGGTGACCGTTGTTCGCGGCGAACTGGCCAATCAAACCACAAAAAGAATCAGTCCTGCCGGGCTCTCAGCCCATGATTTCAGAAACAAGCTAAATTCGTTTAGCGTTGGCATCTCGTTATGCAAGAAACTGATCGAATGCGGCGAAATCAAGATGGCCGAAGACCGACTTCAGGTTCTTTTGGATGAATTCGAGTCCGATCAGCCCGAAGAAAAACCTCAGACCGCTCGGCCAACCCGGGCACTGCTGGTCGAAGATTCAGACAACGAACGCGAAATGCTCGCAGGCTTCTTGCGACTACACGGCTACGTGGTCGACACGGTCGCTGACGGCGCGGAGGCCATTTCGTATTTGGAGGCCAACTCCAAGCCGGATTTCATCTTGATGGACATCCGAATGCCTCGTATGAATGGCACCGAGGCAATCGAAAAGATTCGGACCAACACCGAATTTGACGATGTTAAAATCTTTGCCGTCAGCGGTACGCCCGCAGAACAGTCTGGGCTCGACACGCAAGCCAAATCCGTTGCAAAGTGGTTTCACAAACCGCTGCAACCAGCCAAGCTCGTCCGCACGATTGACAGCATTTTCTCAAACGCGTTGGCGAAGTAACGCCGCTCGGATCCAAGTTCCACATTGAGTGAGGGACGCATTGAAGCCATGATGGCGGAGCGTTGTACACGGATGTTGTACCTCGCCGCTCAATGTGGAACGGATTGAAGCCCGATCAATTAGTCTTAAAACCGCAGCACTGCTCGTCTCTACGGATCTTCCAAAATCGCAATTTGACTTCCAGCTGCAGGATTGAAATCTCGCCGCTACATTATGTCGCCATTAAACGCTGAGCAATCGTTGTTACGATCTCCGTGGCGATTTCTTCCTTCGTTCCCGATGCCGATAAAACAATCTGGTTGGACCGATCGAAAACTTCGACGTCATTTCGATCCGAATCAATCGCAGCGACGCCATTGAGAACAACAAGGTCACAGTTTTTTCTGTGTAGCTTCGTGATCGCTCGGAAATGAGCGTCCTCAGTTTCCAGCGCGAAACCAACCGTCCACTGATCCTCTCGCTTGGCCTCCCCTAACGTCGCCACCACATCGGGTGTCTCCACCAACTCCAACTGAATAATATCGCCCGATTTCTTAATCTTATTTTTCGACACAACCTGCGGACGATAATCGCAAGGTGCCGCTGCACCAATCATTCCATCACATGACTCGAACTCACGCTTGGCCGCCGCCAGCATTTCTTCGGTGGAGACCACTGAAATGACCCTGGCCTCTTGCGGGTATTCGACAACGACCGGGCCCGACACGATGACGACTTCATATTTTCTATCGACCAATGCCTGCGCCAAACAACAACCCATCCGACCGCTCGACGCGTTGCTCAAATAGCGGACTGGGTCGATGTATTGCCGCGTTGGCCCGGATGTAATCAGTACCTTCATCAAGATATCCCCGCGGTAATCGCAATCCATAAAAAGTAAGCACCAACCGCAATGACTAACGACAATACCGTTGCGGCAACTTGAAGACGCCCGCTGTAGAACCCTCGGGTAATCAATTCTAGTTTTAAATAGCCATAAATCACTGCCACCATCGCTACGACGACTCCCATCAAGATCCCGACAGCGACCAAGCGATTCGACAACGCTTGCTCCGAAACACTCGGCCCAGCCACCGCAGACTCAGCTTGCACCGTTGCGATCGTAGCGCCGAAACCATCGACGCCACCTGCCGCGTTCGCATCACTCGACAGCGGCCCCCCGACAATCGCAACAAGCAAAAGACAAGCTAAAAAAACGGTGCTTGGCGTTTCCCCAAATGCTCTTTGATTTCGCATCTTGTTTTACCCGATCGTCGAATTTGACAGGCCATCAATTCGCTCGGGATGCACCCAAGGCGATGCCAACTGAAGCGAAATCGAAACGACGACCGCGAATGAACAGACAACCGTAAGCGGCAAGTTCAACAAGTGGCTGCCAATCGCGGCTACGATGAAACACAGAAACACATTCATGATGCTCAGCCGCGTACGTCGCAAAGGGTCGGTGTGGCGGCCGAATTGAAAGAAAACAAAAAGAGCTGCCCCGAACAAAACTAACGAAGGCAACTTGGCAAATCCTCCGACAACCAGTGACTCCGTTTGCTTGACCGCGAAATCCTCGGCCGTGATTCGCGCCAAATCAATTTGAAAGGACGTCGCGGTATAAAAGGCGATCGCACCGATCGCTGCTCCCGCGCCGCACATGGTTCCAAGCCGCGACCAGATATCGCCCGGCTTCCATGTCCACTGCTTCGTGATCGCCAGCACAGCCCAAACTGCCACCAGACATAAAAACGTCTGCCAAGTAAAAATCGCCCAGCCTTCGGTCGATCCATGGGTCCCGGCAACGCTGGCCGCCCCCGTCTCAATCCCGCTCGCTAACGCAAAAAAGTTAAACACGAATACACTGATACCCCCGATCAACAACGACCCAACCAGTTCCGTCAATTGATCGGTTGCCGGACGAATCGTCAACTTGGCATAGGCATACGAATATTTCTTTTTCATTTCGCTGGCGGTCGCCAATTTTTGATCGACATCCTCGCTGACCGGCGACAATACGTATCGTCGAGCGGAATAGTACAGCAGGTAAATGACCGCCATGGCAACGAACACCGCCAGCAACCAAGTTGAATTTTGGACCACCACAATCCCAGCAACCACCATCAATCCCAAGCGAACGGGCGTCGAAACATTGGCTTGATTCCACCAATCATTAAGATCACGCAACCCTGACCGAAGCGCGAACGCCATCGGCTCTTCGCCGTCGCCAACGGTCAGATATTCTGCCGTTACCTCTTCACCCGGCGGAACCACTTGGCTTGCAGCGACAGCCTGCCTCGACGCAGTCCCTTGATTTGCCCCCGCGGCAGCGCCATGACTGGCAAGCGCCTCTGGCTGAACAGAACCGCTCGCGAAGCCGCCCTTCAAAATCGCTTGCGGCAATTGAGCCTTCGCTCTGGTGGGCGTCAACGGTTGTTCATTTTCTGTCGCGGCGAGCTCCGCTTCCTTCTTGTAGCCGGCCGTTGATTTTGGCTTGTGAAGATTCGCCGCTGGAAAACGGATTGGCCCTACGGCGTGTCGATTGATAATCGCCTCGCCCGCAGAAGCGATCTCTGGCCATGGCAGGTCACGCACCATTTCGCCAATGCTAGAGTAACGTTTCTTTGGATCTTTTCGCAAAGCCTTACCGACCACGCGATGGTAAGACTCGTCAAGGCCACTCAGGTCCGGATCCATCGTCAGGTGCTTCATGATGATCTCTTGCGTGCTCTCGCCGTCAAAAGGAACATCGCCCGTTAGCATCTCGTACAAAATGATCCCCATGGCATAGATATCAATTTCCTTGCCGTATTCTCCTTTGCCAATTTCGGGGGCCATGTAATGAAACGTTCCAACAGCTTCGGTTTGACCAGATCGGTTGCTGCAAGAGATGAACTTTGACAGGCCGTAGTCGCCAATTTTGACAACCTGTTCATCTTGATCGCAAAAGATATTTCCCGGTTTCAAATCCCGGTGGACGATTCCATGTTCGTGCAAATACGCCACACCGGCAGCCGTTGAAGAGAACCAACGTTTGACTTGGTCGACCGGCATCCCCTGCCGATTGGCCTCGACTTCGTCCCGTAGCGAAGGCCCCGGCACGTATTCCATCACCACCCAACTTTCGCCAAACTCGTTGGATTGAATATCCCACAGGGCGATCAAGTTGACATGCTTCAGATTCAGACAATACCCAACGCCTCGTAATTCAATATCCAGATTGCGCTGGATCTTTTTCAACGCAACTTCTTTCCCGGCATCGTTGAGCGCAAAATACACTTCACCAAAACCGCCGACTCCGATTCCGCGTTTGATGGTGTACCCTTGAAGAGGGCGGGATCCGCTTGAGTAAGAAAATCTCATTGATTAATTAAATTTTCCACAAGAACGAATTCATTCGGCCAATCCACATCGGTTAAAACAAAACCATACCGCCGCCCACTTGTCTTTGACCTGACGCGATTGGGTGACACCCCAATTGTAACTCAACTTTAAATTCTCAATAGTCAATTCACTGGCTCCAACGTCAGCGAAAATTCTTCACCCAGCAAGTGCGAGTTGAATTGAATCGGCCCCTCCAACGCTCGCGGGGCATCGTCAATACAAAACTTGCAATTGCTCCTAGCCCACCATTGATCGTTCCGGCGAAACAAAATTAAATCGTGTTTCCAACGCGGGCAAAAAATGTGATTGTTCGGATTGGGGCCCAGAATAACCGACTTTCCCGCCAAAATAATCCCATCGGACCAAGGCTGCGTCCGGTGACGAGAAACAAAGTCCATTCGCGCCGATTTGCTCAACGGATGTGTTTGAGCGTAAGCCAGGCGTACGCCGCTGCCCAAGGTGATCGTTTGGCCAGTCTTTAAGACGTGCCGTTCATCCAACGTCGCGCTTCGACCATCAATTTGCATTGGCCCAAGCGGCTGGATCAAATGCACTCCACCGACGGCTTCGATCCTCGCATGACGTTGGCGAACATCGGCTTGCAACGGAATCGAAACGACGGTTCCATGAACCGCTTGGCCAATAAGATTGATGGCCTGCGTACAAATCAAGTAGCCGCCGACGCCATCAACCCAAATCAAAAAAGAGCCACCGCCTAACTCAGTTTCAGAGTCGCTCGTTTGTTGATCGTCGGCATCAAGCGCCCCGATGCTTTGATCGTTTCTGGACTGGGTTTGCTCACTTTTGATCGTCGTTCGCCGCTGCCGTTTTGGCGTTACACTTTTTGCCTCATCCGAATCACGACTAATCAGCAAGTCATCCGTTTCGCCAGGCCCCACGACTTCGGGCACGCTCGTCAGTCGAGAGCCAACCGAGGTTCGGCGTTTCATCTGCAGCGTGGCATGTCGCTGAGCCCCGATCGCAATCTCGTGTTGCGGAGCAATCTTCAAAATCGCTTGGCTATGCGAAACCACTTCATCCCAATGACAAGACAGAGCCGATGACTGGAGTTGTTCCGAAAGCGCCGTCAACTTTTGTTGTCGTTCTTGCTTAATGGCAATGCGTTCGTCCAAACTTTTCAGCTCCGGATAAAGCGTGTTGGCCTTGTTCAGGTAATCAATCGCAGCCTCGAGTTTCCCAAGGGCCGCCAGCCGTTCCGCCGACGATAAACACTGGGCAACTTCGCGAATTCGATCGGCCCGCCAATCGGCAATTTCGCGCTCGTCCAGTAGCCCAATCAGATCCAACGCATGATTGGTTTTGTTGACTTGTAACATCCCGTCGGCACTTTCGATCGTCAATTCGACCAATCGAGTTTTCTGTTTTGACACACGATCCTCAAGCGAGGCGTCGGCAAACTCCGTCGCCGTCGACAGGTCCCGCCAAGCCTCCGGCAATCGCTGGCTTGAAATGTAACCGTCGGCACGCTGCATCAACGCTCGTGTCAGTTGCCGTCGCCAGCTCTTGGTCGTTCGGCTCGGTTTCAATCGGCGCAGCAATTCCATCGCTCGTTCAAGCTCATTGGCTGCCAAAGCATCATCGATTGCATTGTTTTGTTTAAACCAAGCCATTGCCACCGCACACGAAAAAAAGCCCTTCCGCCGATTTTACAGCGGATGGGCCAGTTTAGACATTGTCAAAAGCATTTTTACAAAGTTACGTCTTTGACAGATCAAGTCTCCCTTAGATTTGGAACAAATCGGAACAATTCGCAACCGCACCGACTTCAAAACGATGCCTTGCGACTACCGATTAAACTTCGTCGTCCAACACGTCGGAAGTGTCTTTAACCGGCGAATCGTCGTCGCCAAAGTAGACGTCCATTTCTTCCAAAACGTTCGTTGCCGGCAACAGTGAATCGGAGCTTACCGGAATCTGACCGCGGTAATTCGGCATGATATTCAAGTATTCCTCATTGGCCGAAATCGAAACGTCTAAGTCGGATAGCATCTGACGAGCCTTCGCAAGTTGGCTGCTGTCGATATTTAATTCGCTGGCAGAAGCAATCACTTCGTTCATCCGGTTACGAGCGGTCAGGTTTTCAATCTGAACTTCCAATTCCCGCTGCTGCGACTTCGCTTGATCCAACTTCGCGAGAGCGTTTTCCAGTGAAGCCTGTCGAATCTGAACGATCGCCTCCTTCTTCTCTTTGGTCGCCTTGGCGGTTTTGTAAATATTGAAACGGTGCCGCAGATCCTCTTCCACTCGCGACTTATTGAACTTCTTTTTATTGATCGCCACGTAGTACTCTTGACCCGACTCAAGATGACTTCGAAGCGCCATCATTTCATCGTAGCTGGAGGCGAGCATTTTATCGTGCTGCTCAAGATCAGCGACAAGCTTGTTGATCTGCACCTTTTCTTTGGCCACTTCATGGACCATGCTCTTGATTTCTGGGCCGATGGCCTGCAGTTGGTCGCGAGCCGCATCCAGCTGAAACGAAACGGGGACACTGTCGTTGGCCGCGTCCTTCAGCTTGTTGTAGGCCGTTTTTGAGTAAGGGACTAGATTGCCGCCAAAAGCCAACCCAGCAAGTAGGGCCACGGCGACGACTCCGAGCGTAATTTTTTTAAACATCGTTTTCCTCAAGTTTGATGGAACTTTCCAAGGGGGAGAATTATCGTGGGATTGAATTGCCAAACTTGGCGTTTTTTTCGTTCCCAAGTTGTTTTCGCCACCCAGCTATCGATCTTTGGAAAAAAGCGAGAAATTCCTTGGCGGGCCCTCAAATCAGTAAGCAAGCCGTCTGCAAAACGTCAAAATAACTTGCTACCAAACCTTCACACGCTCGGAATTCACATGTTCTACAAGTTGCTGGCAACCGTCATCGGCATGGCACTGCTCGTCCTTGGTGCGACCCAACTGCAGCATGTCCCAATGCCGCGTCTCGATTTCCTCTGCGTGGGCGGACTGTGACTGCCAAAAACCAATGCATTGGTTTCGATGCATCTGATCTGGCTGAGCGTCGTGCTGCCGCCGATGGCCTTTATTGTTTTGAATTTCCGACAAACTCGACGGCTGGAAATCTGGGCTCGGTGCTTCTGGATCGCACTGGTCGTGACCGCCATTTGGACCGGCGTTGGTTGGTTCAGCATGGAAACCCAAGCTTCCATTTTCACTCCACAGGCCATGCTTTACGCTTTAGTGACCTCGCACCAACTGCCGATTCTCGCGATGACAACCGGCAGTGCCATGAACTGGCTGATCGTGCGAACCGCTGGCCAAACGCCCTTGAAAAAAACCGAACCCGAAATAACGCCTGGCGATCCTGGCGATGTAGCCACGGGTTAAGCCTCCAAATAAGCAAACGCAACCGCGTAACCGGTCGGTCCCCGGCTTTCATTTTTCGCTTTCTTTCTCGGCCGCTTTCGCTGCCGATCGCTCTTTGATCAATCTTTTAAGCCCCGTCAGCTGCCGAAATTGTTGAAGCGTTTGCGCTCGCTGGGCAGCGACTTGTCGGCCAGACTTTTGCAGTTCTTCGAGTTCCCGTTGAATGTGTTTCAGCTTGGCCATGCCTGCCTCGGCGGTGGCAAGCGTAACGAGCATTTCTTCGGCGGCAGCAATTCGCGACTTTGCCGCTCTCAATTCGATCCGGTGATCAACTAACCTTTCCGAAATCTCGGCGCCGACTTCAACCGCGGCATTCTTGAATTCAATTACCGCCTTCTCCGACTTCAGCTCAGCGATTTTCAACTCGAATTCTGCTTGATCGTGATCCTTAGTCGGCACCTCCCCTCTGTCGAACAAAATTTTGATTCTTTCGAAGCTTTTTTTTGCGAGATCGAATTCCAGTTTCGCCGCCTTCAAATCAATTGCTTCCGTTTTGCGAGTCCGAGATTTAACCTTTTCAGCTCGCACTTCCAGTTCAGCAATTGCAGCTTCGCTGGCCACCGCGTCAAGCCGAACTCGAATCAAATCACTCAGAACACTGCCTGCCAATTCTGATCTAACCTGCGAATTAATAATTCGCTGTTCAGCAGAGATTTGCTCGGCCGCCTCTTCGACCCGCACTCTCATTTGCTTTTGTTGCTCTTCAATCAACTCCTGTTGAGCGAGAAACTGATCAGCACGATCTTCCAACTGCACCAGCTTCCAATCGATCACTGCCCGTTGAATTTCAGACATTCCTTTGTTGAATGATCCAGGTGGGTAAAGCATCGCTTTTTCCAACGGTGATTCTTGGCCGTGGAGGCCTTGCTGGATTGACACGACAGCCAAAAACCCAGCCATGAGGAATCGTTGTAGATGATTTTTCATAATTCTCTTTCAAGTTTTCCAAGTAAATTTCATCGCCAAAAGTCTGGCTACTGAATCGCCCGACTTGCAATTTCACGAAGCACCGAACGGCGATAGCGATCATTACGTTCTTCCATCAATTCAATTTCGTTTTTCAGTTCTTCAATTTTCTCTCGCTGATTTTTCTCAACTTCGGTCCGCCCCCAAAGGTCGTTTTTGATCACCGACGCGTTCAGCAGTTGATCGATGTTCGCAAAATCGATTTCAACCTTGTCGATTCCGACCTCCGGCGGAAAGTTCTGTTCGCGATCCGCTAAGTTCGGTTCGCGATCC
>CAZROJ010000021.1:0-3343 GCA_964601665.1 uncultured Pirellulaceae bacterium | reverse complement strand
TTCGGTTCGCGATCCGCTACAGCAACGCGAGACTCGTGGTCCAAATCAGGATTCAGCGATCCGAAGAACCCTCGGATTCCCAGCCAACCCAAAAGAAAACACGACGACACAACCAACGATAAACCGACCGTGCGACGTCGTCGCGTTGCCCGCCGTTTGCCAACCAGCGTTGCGGCAATCTGAGCAACATCAAGCGGAGATGGCTGATCGACGTTTTTTAGCCTTTCAGCCAAGTCCGCATCTTTAAGGTCCTCAAAAGATTTCGTCATGACCATCCCCCAACACAAGTTTCAGTTTTTGCCTCGCTCGGTGCAGTCGAGTGTGCAGTGTTTCTTGTTTTATTTTCAGCATTCGCGAAATCTCTTCGCCCGAATTTTCTTCCAAATAGAATAACACCAGCACGGTTCGGTCGGCCTGCGACAAACGCTGCAGACCGACTTGCAATCGTTGTTTGGCTTCGTCCACTTCCAGCAAGTCAATATCTTTAGCCGATTCCGCGACGCCAAAGGAAACCAACCGCTCAACCATCCGTCTGAGCGAACTGGAGGCTCGAAAATAATTTCGGCATCGATTGATTGCGATGCTACGAAGCCAGCTCTCCAGAGATCCGGATTCCCGAAAGGTTCCCGCCTTCTGCCAGACGGCCAATAAAACGTCCTGCAAAATGTCATCTCGATCGGCGTGCCAGCCGGTCAATCGACCGACCAAGCGGCTGAGCATTTCTCCGTGCATCTCCAAGAGTCGACGCATCGCGGCTTCATCGCCAGCTCGCAAACTGCGCATCAACCGGAAATTGGCCGACGCTTTGTCACCTACTGCCGTTTCCAGAGCCCGTGCCGATTCGACAGCTGGATTGACGGCATTGGATTTCACAGATAGCTCGTGGTTTCGCGAATAAGTTCTTGCGGCATTAGAAAAGAAACCTGCCAAGGATCCAACCTTACGGGAAAACGTCGATATTTTTGAAAATTCTCCGCTGGCCTACTCTGTTGCAATCGACCGAAACAGCCAAGCAATCGACGTTGCCGTATTATTGTCGCCCCGACCCGCCAAACGCTTGCACGCTTTGCTCGGGTCAATTAACGTAGCCGATCTACGAAGGAAACGGAGTCGAAAGGAAGGTCGAACAGATGTGGTCAACTTCATGCGGTGATCGAATACTGAACAAGGCGGAAGCAGCCGTGTTCTTGGAAGCAGTCGCCTACACCCGCGATCTGCTGTGCGTTTGCGTGGATATTAACGAGTCGCTGCACTTGGGCGTATCCAGTTTTGACAACTTGCAACCGACCCAACAACTGGCCGCACTCCACATGGTCGCGATGGCGTTGGTCAAAAAAGAGATTCCGCCGCCACCGCTTTCTGCCAATCTCGAAGGCACGGTCTACGCGGTTTTCAAAAATCTTTATTCCTTGGTCGAAGTCGAAATCGATCAATGCCGTGAGAATCGCAATTCGTACGAACTAAGAAACGCGATCCTCGAGGCCTGTCGCTCGGACATCGTTGGAGACCGCGACTGGTGTCAGCATACCGAAGAGGACCTGGCCGCACTTCCGGAGTGCACCTGCGAGGACATGGACGCGTGGGATTTTGAGATCGAAACTCTGGCAAACCAAATCCTGTGGGACCGCGACTTCGAACTGGAAGACATGATCGCGGACCAAGATCCGTTCCAAGTTTCAGCTGTCAAAGAATACTTAGGCATTGGCCCCGACTACTTCGCCATCCCCGCCCCAGACGCCAACTCCGAAGAATACTTGCGTCTGGATCGAGAACTGGTCGAACTGCGCAAGCTTACGCCGACGCTTTTCAAATAGTCGATACGGCGACCATTCTTCGTCCCAGCCAATCAAACCTCGCGGCCAATCAAACCTCGCAGCGAAGCAGCCAATAAAAAACCGCGAGTGAAATTAATTCACCCGCGGTTTTTTTATTTTAGATCCAAAGTCGGGCATCGCTTAAACGCCCGACTTCATTGCCTTCGGCATTGGTTCCAATCCCACAACTTAGAGCTTCCACAACTTCAAATGCCGGCGGTCAGCGCCGTCGGCTCACAAGTTGCGGGAAAAGCCTTTAGCCCTCAAGCGCCGCTTGTGCCGCAGCCAAGCGAGCGATTGGAACGCGGTAAGGGCTACAGCTAACGTAGTTCAAGCCAACTTTCACGCAGAACTTAACCGAGCTGGGCTCACCACCGTGCTCGCCACAAATACCGCACTTCAGGTCAGGTCGAGTCGAGCGGCCTTTTTGAACGGCCATTTCAACCAACTGGCCAACGCCCGACTGGTCAATCTGAGCAAACGGGTCGACTTCCAACATTTTCTTGTCCAAGTAATCTGGCAAGAATGTGCCGATGTCATCGCGGCTGTAACCGAATGTCATCTGAGTCAAGTCGTTGGTGCCGAAGCTAAAGAATTCAGCTGATTCCGCCACTTCGTCGGCAGTCAGAGCCGCACGAGGAATCTCGATCATCGTGCCGACCAAGTACTCAACCTTGGAGCCGGTTTTCTTGAGGATTTCGTCAGCCACGCGGCGAACGATTTTCTCCAGGTACTCAAGCTCAGCCTTCGTACCGATCAGCGGGATCATGATCTCGGGAAGAACTTTGACGCCCTTCTTGGCAACCTTCACGGCCGCTTCAATGATCGCCTGAGTTTGCATTTCGCAAAGCACGGGATAGGTAATGCTCAAGCGGCAACCACGGTGGCCCAACATCGGGTTGAACTCGTGCAGCGAAGCTACCATCTCCTTGACCTTCGCAAGTGGAACGCCAAGTTCCGTTGCCATCTTTTTCATGTCCGCGTCGGTGTGCGGCAAGAATTCGTGCAGCGGAGGATCCAACAAACGAACGGTCACCGGCTTGCCGTCCATCGCCTTGAAGATTCCTTCAAAGTCCTTTCGCTGGTGCGGCAAAAGTTTCTTAATGGCCTTGTTACGATCGGCGTCGTTTTCGGCCAAGATAAAGCGGCGAACATCCGTGATGCGATCGCCTTCGAAGAACATGTGCTCGGTTCGGCACAGTCCGATACCTTCAGCACCAAACGCAATCGCTGCCTTGGAATCCGCTGGCGAATCGGCGTTGGTACGAACGTTGATCTTGCGGAACTTGTCCGACCAATCCGAAACGGTTGTGTACAACTTGTAGATCCAGTGCTTCTGGGCCTTTTTGTTGTTTTCAACCAAACCAGCAACAACCGGTGAAGATTCACTGGCGATTTCGCCTTCGTAAACTTTACCTGTCGAACCATTCAACGAAATGATCGCGCCTTCCTTGAAGACTTTCTTGCCGACAGTCACGGTGCCTTTTTTGTAGTCGATCTTAAGATCACCGGCACCACAGATGCAGCAC
>CAZROJ010000020.1:7042-33076 GCA_964601665.1 uncultured Pirellulaceae bacterium | reverse complement strand
GGCTTGTTGTTTTGGTTTGGTGGGAGGCCCGGCCGCTTACGCGATCACGGCTCATTGGGAGCGATATGCGTTTTTATGGTTGGTTCACTTGGTCGCTGTGTTCGATAAACGACTTGATCAAAACCGCTCGGTCGACGTTGTGGTTTTTGCCTGGCTCGAATGCAACCGGAATCGACCGATCGACC
This sequence comes from uncultured Pirellulaceae bacterium, assembly GCA_964601665.1. Classification (GTDB taxonomy): domain Bacteria; phylum Planctomycetota; class Planctomycetia; order Pirellulales; family Pirellulaceae; genus Mariniblastus. Next base: position 32,891 of record CAZROJ010000020.1, on the reverse strand, counting down.
ATGTAAAACGCTCGACCACGCCTGGCCGTACCCGACTCGGTGCCGTACTCCTTGATTGAGTTGCCGTCGATGATCAACGTTCCATCCGCATTGGACTCGAAGAACCCCGTCGATATCCAAACTGCAAAAACACTCGAACGATTGGTAACAAGGTTTCCTAATCGCTCCCTTAATGCAAACCGAATTTGAGCCGCTCGATCAACATCCAAAGCCGGGAGTTTGTTGTTGGCGTCGGGAGCGTAGTCGAATAACGGCGGATCACCACCGTCTTTGCGAAACAGACCACAATCGCTGGGCTCTTGCGAAGGAGCCAAGCCGTCCGGGCCGACGAAGTTGAAAGCGTACGCCGGTCGTAACGGATTGTCGAAATTCGAGTTGATGCCGGCACCGCGCCGCGATGCAGTCCACTGCGAAAACGAAACCTGGTCCTGTAAACCACCGCTGGCATACTCGCTGCAAATCGCATCCCAGACGCTCGAATCCAAAATCGTATTAACATTGATTTTGCCGGGGTAGCGGTAGCTGGAAATTCGGTCAAAAGGTGGCGCTAAGCCGAAACTTATTCCGTGATTGTCGTCGATGAATCCGGTCGGATTGACGAAACTTTCGGTGCCCAAGAATCGCGACGGCGTTTCCGTGAAATCCATCAAACGATGCAGCGCAGGGCCGTTGTCAAAATCCACTCGGTCAGCGTAAAAGCTGAGCAAATGAGGGAACTGAGCCGACAAGAGATCGAAATGTTCCGCGCCGCTGGCTGGCGATTCCAAGTTGTAAACATCTCGGGATCGATCCGCATTGCCAAACCGACGCGTTAACTGCGACGAAGACAAAAAAGATACCTCGGCCAATTCATACTGGCTGACGAAAGGCCGGTTGTGCCAAGCAATCGCCGCAAAAGGTTGCTGGTCCGTCAACCCAGCCTCGCGGTAAGCAGTGTTGATGCGGCCCAACGATTCGATCAAATTCCATGTGAGCAGGTGGCCGTCCCTTCGCCGGAAGGACTTCGCCGTGTTTTCGTTTGAAGAAGCCTCCGACGATGCGTTCGTGTTTCCTGCCAAGTCGCCCCGGAACAAAAGACGATGCTGATTGGCGGCAACTTCTTGAGCGTCACCGTTGGCAACCTTGCGCCGTTCGAGCGTCGAAAATAAAACGGGCTCGTTCGGATCGTAAGCCGTCGGTTCGGTGCCGTTGAAAACAAACAAATCAATCGCCGCCGAATCGACCGTGCGGTAAGGGTTCGACTGGGCATCCCAACGTCTTAACGGATTCGCCAAACGCTGCAAGTGAACGACTCGATATCCCGGTTGCGTACCCGAGCGATCTTTCAAAAAGTTTTCGTAGTGATCGCGATTGGCCAGTTCGTCCACCGGCGTATCGTAAGTGAAATCCTCGGGGGCACCGGTTGATTCAGTTTCGATAAACTTGAGTCCGTCGGCCACCGGTTCGATCTTGACCTGGTACGGACTGTTGGGGTCGGGGATATTGAAATACCCGTCCACCGGATCGCTGACGCCAAGGTCTCGTCGAAACCCCGTGTCGGTGCGGTCAATCGGTAATACCGGGACCCGTCGAACCGACGACTGCCAAATCACTCCGGGGCCGTTTGGGTCGGGGTTTGGGTCGGGTTGTCCCATCAAAACCTCTAGCGATTGATTGACGGGGTCCATGCTGATTCGGCGAGTCGCGTTGGCCAAGTTTTCGGCCGACAAGGGGTCGGGAGAAACCGTGGTACCTTCGGTGCGACGCCCGAAATAATTATTGAACTTCCCATCCACTTCTTGTCCCGCCGTTCCAACCACGCCATACATCCCCGGAGCGATCGGGTCCGATTGGATATTGGTGCTGGGGAAATAGACGGCCGGGCCGCTGTCGACGCGGCGGGGCGGGCGGGAAAAATAAATGCGACGGTCAAACTGTTGAGTCGAACCCGGCTGGTCTGGATCGAGTTCTTTTTGGTCGGTTTGGGTGACGACCAAACGCCAGACGGGCGAACCGTCCAAAGCGGTTTTCTGCAGGTCGACTCCGTTTTGCCCGTTGTCGTAAATCTCCGCCGGTCGAATTTGATTCGCATCATTCACAACCCACGGATTGTAGAGTTCGAAAAATGCGGTCACCTTGGGAACCAGCCAACTATCAAAGTCATTGTCATCGCCGTCGCTGACCAAGCCTGGACTGCCCGACGCGACCGCTTCGGTATCCAAGTCCAATAGCCGCGTATCATGCGAGGCGAATGTTTCGGTGATCAACAGCTCGGGCCGCTCCGTCCCCCAAACCAAAAAACGCTCCGCCGGTTCGACCGTGCTGGTCTTGCCGTCCATGTCCCAGCCATTCCACGGGTCCAAATCACATTCAAACGCCGTCATGATCGAATCCGGGTCTCGGAAATCCACGACATTGACGACCCACTGAGCAATTCGTTTGCGGTACTCAATTAAGTCCAGCGAATCTTTTGTTCCATCAAGGTTGAAATCAAACCAATGCCGGTCCACGTCGAATGCAGCGCCGTTTTTCCGCTCGGTCACCAGCAACGTTAGCACGTAAAGTTGTCGCATAAACGCATCGCGATAGCCGCCTGCGTCCGTATCGTTGGTCACGGCGGCATCGTTGTCCAAATCCAAACGGATGTCCGTGCTCGGGTCTAGCGGGTGGGCCAGTGAATTGCGTTCACCCGGTTCGTCGATCACGCCGTTGTTATTGTTGTCCTGTCCATCGCCAAAGCTACGATTGACGTTCATCGGCAAACCGCGTTGCAGTTCCGTTGGCAGCATCGACCGGATACTGGTTCGCACTCGATTGTCTTTCGCCGCACCGCTGCCCGCGATGCCACTGTTCAAAATCGAAAACAACCGGCCCGGTAAATTTTCGTACAGCGTGGGCACTTCATAGCCAAAGGCCGTTACCGAATTGCGTTTGTTCGGCTCATTGATCGTGAAACGCATGCGATTGGGCAGCGTCGGCGTGTCGGGATCGTTGGGGCGCAAAAACGATTCAAACTCGCGAGCGGTAAACGGTTGATCGTCCGAGCCAAAATTATGCGGGCCATAGAACAGGTCGTTGGACATGCTAAATTCGTAAGGCGAATCAACCGATTCAAAAGGCAATCGCGACAGGCCAATGTTGAACACCGGCATCCCAATCGGAAACTGTTCGCCGTCGCGCTGCGCGATGAAGTCAAAAATCTGCGGGTAACCGATCGAAAACCGACCGTGGATATCCAGCATGCTGCCGTAGTGCCCGCCCACGGTTCCGGGGATGAAATCGCTAAAGGAACCGGTCGGCAGGCCAAACAGTTGATAGTTCGACCAGTCATCGCGAACACCGGCAACCCCGGGCGCCGCGTCCGGTCCGTAGCGCGCTCGCATCGCTCGTCCGGCCGACGACGGCAAAACTTTGTCCAGTTGAACGTCCGCCGGGCCAAAGCCCTGCCCTTTGGGAAGGCTGCCGGCCGGGACGCCAGCCAGCAAATCAATAAAAGATTGATTCGTCGGGTCCAGCGGAACAAGGCTGCCGTGAGCATTCACATTGATCCGCGATTCCATGTCTAAAACCAAATACGAAACCAGCGGCTTGATGTTTTTGCCATCGGCCGTGCCGACGACCGGCAAGCCAATATCCATCCAAATGCCATCCGGTCGACCGTCGTTGTCATTGTCGACATCGATGCCGTCTTGGGCTCCCGAGGTCGAAGTGTCCGCGCGGAAATCGTTTCGCGGATCTGCCGGCGCTTTGGCAATCAAAGTCGGACGGTGGAAACTTGGGATCGCCGAACCATCGGGCCGGATGCCGGCCAAGAACATGTTTTGTGCATCGAAGGTGTCGTAGGGTTCGTTGGGCGCCAACGAATTGGGGCCACCCACTCTTGCGAAATAGGCGTCCTCGGGATTGCCGGCCAGCCCCAAAAGTTCGCTGCGGCTGCGTCCGGTTTGGTTCGGTTGCAGGGCCGCATTGGAAAGTCCAGGCAGCAATGGATCGGTAGAATTCAGGTAGCCGGCACCCGTTCCAGCAAAGGGACGGCCGTTGATGATCACGCGATCGGTACCGACTCGGCTTAAAACAAGCGAGTTCAAACCGGTGCCCGTCCAGTGCGGCAGCAACACGAATTGATGGTTAAAACCAGAGGACGAATCGCCCGTCACTTGGTGGTCAACGATGCGAGTTGACAATCCTTGCGCAGGTCCGGAAACAAACGACAAAACCAAACCAGTCATTGACCCGGGAACCGGTTGCGGCGAGTAGTTCGCTTGGTTGATTAAAAGTCGCGCGTCATTATTCAGTTGAACCCGCAGGAAATGTTCGCTGGAATCGACCGAGGCTGAGTTCAGAGTCGCCGTGAAACCGTAGCCATACATATCGCCAAGAATCGAGTGTCCACGAAGAGGCGAATTAGCGACGCTCAGGTCCGTGCCGCGAAACAGATCGTAGAACGCGGTTTCTAGGATCGCTTTTTGGTCGGCTTTATGGATATCGCGAGCGCCACGTTTTCGGGCGGTGCGATTGTAATTATTCGCGACGATCACAAACGCCGTTCCCATCAACAGGAACAGCACGATCATACTAATGACAAACAGCAGCGTGATCCCGCTTCGTTGATCAGCATGGCGAGCATAACGAGAGGCGCGACCCACTGGCGGCCTTTGCAGCGCGGTTGTCTCGGCCGATCGCTGCGGTTGACCGCATTTGAGCGTAGCCGCAAGCGGTTGCCGCCGGCCCACGCTTGTTTGGCGAAAAATCGGTCTCGGCCAACAAAAACCAAAGCGACGCTGTCGACTTGTATTCATTGTTTGTCCTTGTATAAACCAAGACCGACACTAACAACCACGCCCAGCATTACTCGATAATGCTCTTGAGGATGATCGCCTTGTCGACGTTGTGGTCCTTCCCTGGCTCATAAGCCACTGGAATCGAACGATCGAAGATAAAGAACCCTCGATTTCGTTTGACTTGCCCGGTTTCCAGCCCAACTTCAGCCACTGTCCCAGGGATAGGAATAAGCGGTTGCGAGCGGTCGACCGGCGTGGCTGTGTTATTGTCATTGTCCAGCAGCGCACCATTGGTATCGACCAAGTTTCCATCCGCATCGACCTCAAAATAGCCAACGTTGATCCAAACCGCAAAAACGCTCGACCGGTTCGTGGTTAGATTTGCCATCCGAGTTCGCATCGAATTGCGGAAATAAACGCTACGCAACGAATTGTCTGCGTTATTCGCTGAGTCGTAATCGAACAGCGGCTCGCCAGCGGTGTCGGGACGCAGATACATCGAACTGGCAACGCCCTCGTTGCCCAAGGCATTGACGCTTGCTGGCATAAAATCAGCCGCTTCGGTTGGCCTAAACGGGTTTTGCACGTCGGTAGGAGAGCCCGCCGCGATACCGTGCAGCGAGTCTTTGTATTCGTTCCATCCAACGCCGTAGCCGCCATTGATGATTTCCCAAATCAAAGAACTGGTCGCATCGGTTGGCGGAATCGTGTTCAGGTTTACTTTTCCAGGCACGCGATATCGTGAAATCTCATTGAACGGATGTTGGGCAACCGCATTGGGCAGGAACTGCGACGTCGTGCCCACGAAGCGACTGGGGACTTCAATATACTCCAACAGCCGGTAAGCCTCTGCAAAATCGTCGGTTGCGTTTCCATCCAGAGCGTCATCGCCAAAGAAGTTCAGCAGGTGCCCGTATCGACCAGACAAACTATTGCCACGCGACGTACGGTAAGGATCTACAATTGACCCATCATCAATCGTAAACATCGTTGGTATCGGCGACAGTTCGGGGGCGTAAGTCAGACGGTCTTGTGGCAGATAGGGAACGTTCATGATTTCCAGGTGGCTTACAAACGGACGGTTGTTCCAAGTCAGCCAAGGGAAAGGATTCGCACCCGCTGTCCAAGCATCGTTTGTTTTGCCCAAAGATTCTTGAAGCCGTTCGTCAAAAAAGTGCGAACCAGTGGCCGGCACACCCGCGTTTACCAATGGGCCGCGGACCGTTGCACCTCTTTGCAAACTCCACAATCGGCGAGGTTGTCCCGGTTCGTTTGCACCTCGTTCATGTGACGCCGCACTTAAATTGCCGCCACCTGTCGGCGCCGTCAAACCAGGCTCAGCAGCAGATGAAGTCGCGCCGTTGAGGCTAATCAAATCCGACTCCATCGAATCGATCGTCAAATACGGATTGGTAATTTGATTCCACGGCAAAAGTGGATTGGCCAAACGTTGCAAGCGGACTGTGCGAAAGTCCTTTGAAGTTCCATCTTCAATCATGATCTTCTGCAAGTCCAGTGCGTTCCGGTTAGGATCCGTGTCGCCGATTTGATCAAATGGAATGTCAAAGGGAGCTGGATAAACAAAACCGTCGCCGTCGGTAATTTCGGTGGCGGGATTGCCGCCTGCATCGTTTTCAGGGTAACCGCCAAACGGGTCGCTCAGCGAGAACTTTCGCTCGGCAGCCGTTCCGCCGGCAGCAGCCACCGCCCGATCGATGAAGACAATTGAAGCGCGGCGAACGCCACCGAGTGCCGGCAACAGCGTCGTGTCCGCGGGGAATCTTGAGATTTGTCCGTTAGCTGCATCGAAAGCAATATGAGTGGTCGTGTCTAAATTCAAGTCGTTGGGGTCGTCAGTTGAATCCAAGGCGTCGGTGCGACGGCCAAGGAACGTGCGGTAAACGTTGCCGCTGTCCAAAAATCCTTGCGTTCCAATTACCGCTTGGCTACCTGGTCTAACGATCGCATTGTTTGGATTCGATGCAAAAAATATCTCGATATTGGCTTCGTTTTGGTTAGCACGATTTGGATCGTTGTCAGTGTAAGTGACTGTTGCCGCAGTCGACGGATCCGCCATGTAGACGTAGCGAAGTGGTTGAGGCGGAAGGGTTCCTGACGGGTCGACTCGTTCCACTTCAAAACGCCAGACCGGGCTGCCACCTGCGTTGACACGTTGCAAATGAACGCCTTGATTGGCGACATCGTAAATGCTCGGATCCAAGCGTTGGTTAAGGCTGTTTTGAACCCAAGGGTTGTAGACTTCGAAATAAGCAAACGGCTCGGGTCGTAAACGCTGGTCGAACTCGGTATCGGTTGGACTCGTCCCACCAGTGGCCAAGTTTTCGGTGTTACGGATATGCCCTGCCAACGTCTCGGTGATTAGCAATTCAGGTCGCTCGCATCCCCAAACAAAACTGGCGGCATTGCTGCCGTTGGGGGCAAGCGGGTTACCATCAGTCGTTGGCGGGTTGTAGCCATCGGCGTCCCATGGCTGTGGGTCGTATTCAAATCGAGTATTGATCGAATCGGGATCGCGGAAATCCACTACGTTGACTGCCCATTGAGCCATGTTTTGAGCAAAGATTAATTCTTCGTTCATGTTGACTGCACCGTCACCATCAACGTCGGGAGCATTCAGCAAAAGCATCGCCAACATGTACAGGTGCCGAGCAAAAATGTCGCGTGCTTGAAATTCCGTAGCATCGTTTACAGTGCCATTGTTGTCCAAGTCCATTTGGCGATTAACCACCGCTGTCCCCAAAACGGCTTGGGCATCGGTATTGATCGACGTCAACTCTTCGCCGGGTTCGTCAACAACTCCGTTTCCGTTATTGTCGTTGCCATCTCCGAGCGGCCGGTTGATGTCCATCTTTAAACCAGCCGACAACTCTGGAGCGAACGCGTATTGGTTTGTCGGCACCGTAGTCGTTGCTGGCAGACGAAAACGATTGGCCCGAAATTCAAGTTGAGCATTGGTCAGTGTTGCGTCCTCGACTTCCATCTTTTGCCGCAAGGTCGCAACAAAATTGCCATAGAGCATCGGTACTTCAAAGCTGTCAGTCGTGAATAACTGGTTCCGGTTTGGAATCATTCCATCGTTTACCCAAAAGTTTTCGGGTGCGATGCCGATTCCAATACCTGAATGCTCGGCCAATCGCCAAAGACGGTCGGGCAAGCCTTCGGAGTCAATGTCATTCGGGCGGAGCAAACGTTCTAGCTCAGCAGCTTGGAAAGGTGAATCGCCGGCACCGGCACCGTTGAGCGACATTTCGTAAGGCGAATTGAAAAACTCGTTGCCGGTGAAGCGAGAGACTAGCATGTCAATTTCAGGCATGCTGTTTGGGAACGCCGTTCCGTAATTTCGATCGACGAAAAAGTCTCTGCCACCAGTCAAGTCATGTGTTCCATCGCCGTCTAAGTCGACCAGTGAGGAAGCCGGAGTGCTAATGCGAAAACGATCGTGCAAATCCATCGGGCTCGACGCAAACAATCGTCCAACGGTGCCATGGTTATTGGTGGTTAAATTGACAGTGTTAACCGGGTATCCAAAAAACTTAGCCCGCGAGCGGAAAGAGTTAACCGCCGCCGTTCCATCTCCTGGTACATCATCTGGCCCGTATCGTTCTTCAAGCAAATTATTGAAAAATGCGAACGCGTTGATTCCGGCTCCGTTTGTAAATGCCGGTTGCATGTCAACCGATGGCGGCCCCCATCCTGACCCTCGGGGCGTGGTCGGAGCAGTGCCGCCGAGCGAGACCTGTCCAATGTTAATGTACGAATCATCAACAAAGGCTGTCGCACTAATGGGACGAACTTGAGTCAGATTTCCGTGTGCATTCAGGTTCAGCCGGCCATCAAGGTCGACCACGTGATACGCAACAAGGGGCTTGAATCGTTTGCCGTCTGCATTGGTAACGATCGAAAAACCAAGGTCCAGCCAGAACGCTTCATTTTCACCGTCGCCATCAACGTCCACGTCCGGAGCGCCATCGCCACCTTCGTCGAATGCAAAGAAGAAATCCTTCCGATCGATATCGTTAGCAATCCCGTTGTTAGCAACCATTGATTGTCGGTGAAAACTGGGAATGAAAGTCCCGTCAGCTCGGTATCCCGACAAAAACATATTGTTAAAGTCAGGTGCATCCCAAGGTTCGTTTGTGCTTAACGTATTGGGTTCGTAGGTAACGCCATTGTCGCCACTGCTAGCCAGAAAGCTCTCGCCCGGAACTCCAATCAGTCCAATCAGTTCGCCGAAAGGCTGCCCTTGGCGGTTGGGCAACAAGGATTCATTGGACAGCCTCGGGGTGGCGCCATTGTTAGCCACCGTAAACGCTGGTCCAGTGCCGCTAAAGTCGCGTCCATTGACAATGACTTCTGCGTTTTGAAGCGCCGCCAGCGATGTGATCGTATCCCCGGAAATAGATTCAACGGGAACCCGGAAAACGTGAATGGTGTTGGAGAGCCCAGTCGAGCCAGGGCCAACCTTGCGGTCGGAGACAATTCGAGCCGAGAAGCCTTTTAGAGCTCCGCTGGTGATCGTCAAAACCTGTCCACCGTATTCGCCACTGAAATCGCCTAGTGAATCGGCAACGGCCGATCGAGTTAGAAGGCTGAACGCGCCAGAATCCGGCTCGGCAGGTGTACCAGCTGCAGGCGTCGGCACAGATGTGAGTGCGAAGTCGACAAAGGTGTTGTTGCTATTTGGGACAAAGGAAGGCAAAGCCGATGGGTGGTCTGAAATATACGATCGAAAACCAAAACCATATTGATCCGCCAAAATCTCATTGGTTCTTAGTGGCGATTTGATGTTCGTAAGCGCGGGCCCACGAACCAATTGCAAAAACGCCTCTTCGATCAACTGCGTGCCCTGCTGAGGCCCACGGCTTTCGGGCACGTTGGCTAGCGCTGACTTGCGAGACTGCCGGTAAAAGTTGTTGGCAACCACCACAAACGCTGTTCCCATCAGCAAGAACAAAACGATCATGCTTATCACGAACAAGAGCGTGATGCCGCGACGGTTTTTTGGATATCGGTGGTTCATGAGTTACTCCTGCGAAAGGAATTTTGGTCATTACTAGAAAGTAGGCCAGCAGCAAAATTTACCACTGACAGGCAGGACGTTGTGTTAGAACGAGATGTTCCAACTGGAAGGAGTTTCAAGGTTGATCGTGCGAGCGTAGACCGAAAGAACATTTTGCAAATGAACCAGCCGCGTCTGCCGTGAAAATTGAAAGTCAGGACCGTCAAGCGTCAGCCGCGTATGGTCGGCAGCGTTATCTGGATCCGGAATCAAATTCAATCCGGTAATGTTCGTCACGCGAGCAAAAGCCAGATTCGTGCGAGCCGCCGCCGAGCCGGGCGATGTAGCGGGATCCTCTTCATTAATCAGCATCACCCAGTCGTCTCGACGTAAAGTGTCTCCGGGAGGAGCATCGATCGTAACCGAAGTTAACAGCTGCGAAGTCAGGCTGGGGGCTGGATCGGTTACCACTGCCGACACCATCGTGCTTTCAGGAGCGGGGGCCGTAATTCGATCTTTAAACACCATGATATAAAATTTGTAACTGTCGACCTCAGTTGAAGTAGCAACGCTTACGTTGGGATGGGCTAGGGCACACCAAGAAATGCTGCCGACGGATTGCCGATCAAGTGTGCCGGAAACACCTGTGTTGAAAACTTGGTTCGGACCGTTTAGCTCGGCATCGGGAGAAAGCGTGCTAACGACAGAATCTTCAAAGACTAAATCGTCAGTGATTCGGAACAATCGACGAGCATCGCCGATTCCAAAAGGCAGGCCGTTCGGTTTGATTAGGTTTACCGTTGGAATGCTCAGCAACATCGGCGGCGTTGCCGCATTGCCGCTCAGGTTGGCGTGGTTAAACGGGAACGTGCCAAAACCAGCCTGCTCGGTAATGCCCAACGGGTCAATGCAAACCAAATTTAAGTTATTGGTTCCGTATCGAACCCCGGTCCCCAACAGCCAGTTCAACTGTTTGGCTCCGGTTAAAGGATCGTCCGACACCGATTTGTAGCCTTCGGCTTCGAATCGAGCCAAAGCGTTTCGGGCGATCATCGTCGCGGCGTCGCGGTCGAGCCCTGACTGCGACTGTTTGACCGAAAACGGAATCAAAGCCATCACGCCGAAGACGCCAATCAACGCGACCACGATCGAAGTTAAAACTTCGATGATCGAGAGACCGGATCGTTTACTGTGTATTGTTTTATTCATGGCAAGTACCTTGGATTATTGGTTAGCACTAGAGCTAGTGCCGGCCGACTGCCTCGCGAAAGTAATTTGAGCGTTCAATGAGTCGGCGGCCCAAGGGATGATCGGGCTTGGTTGCCGTGGGTAAATCACATTCGCACTGCCCGTTGTTGGGTCAACTGTGACCCAGACGCTGGCCGCATCTGAAAAGACCAACGATTCGTCTTCGTCCCCCTCGTGAACGCCGAGTTCCCGGATCAAAAAGAATTGAGTCGTTTGAGGAATTCGAGACCGGACCGTGCGAACGGGTGGTCCATTGTCATCGACGCTAAACATGTACCGATCAATTCCGCCGCGGGCATTGAATAAGTAAGTGACCGGTCCAAGGTCGTCCTCTTCGTAGAAAAAGGGGCGGCCGATGGAAGCTGGTTTGGTCGGGTTATCACCGGCGTTCGGGAAATCGCGAGTCGCCGCGGCCAAGTTTAATTCGCCGGAAGCTCGCAAGTCGATAATGTAACCCGGCGGCAAATCGATACGGCTGGATTCAAGTTTGCGAGGTTGGCGATTGATGACAAACGGGGTAGTTGCCCCGATACCGCCCGGAACTGGAGGCAAAAAAGAGCCGTCGAGAACAAGCGTTGTTGGGGCGCCGCCAAAAACACCAACCGTCACATTTAAAATTCGGTACTTCGCTGATGAGTAATTAAAACTGATCGTGTCATTGGCCTTGATCAAGTCGTCGGCTGTAAGCGGCGTGTTGTCGGCCCCGTTTTGTTCAAACGGAGTTGGGATCGTAACAGTGTGGTCGCCGGTCTTTGCCGCCAGGTTAGCGCCAACGTCATCACCTGCGTACGGAGGGACGCGACGCATCACAAATAGGCTCGTCGAGCCATAGAAAACATCGTCGTAGTTAGCGATTGCGGGGTCATCAACCGTGCCGTTGGCGCCCGGATCGATGATGTTTTCATTCCGCTCGATCAAAACACCCGCAACACCCTCGTTAACCGCTCGCTGACTAGCCGCGGCAAAAGTGGCTGCCACCAATCGACCGGCCTCGCGCATGTTTCGATCTTGGTTCGCGATTCGAAGTTGCGGAACCAAAATCGCTGAAATGATGGCAAGAATCGAAACCACGACCAGCAATTCAATCAGCGTCATGCCAGACCGAATTTTGTCTGAACCGAATTTTTTTGATTGAGCATTCATGTTATTTATTTCCAAAGCAAACTTCTTGCTGCCGAACCGAGTTTTCTGTGCGAGCGACATTTATTGCTCCCCTCGTTCTTCGAGTCGTGGGGACACAACCTGGATTCGGATCGTGCTGATGGGACTCGGCACGATTGAGGACGCAATTTGGTAACCAGCTGGATTTATTCCTCGGCCTGCAATCTCGGGTGGAGTCCGCTGTTTCCAGTTCGTTTCACCAAACGCCCAAGAATCATTGCTGACGTCCGTCAGCATCGCATTGGGTGCCGCTTGAAAGATTTTCAAACCCATCGATTCTCCAAACGCGTCGACAATGTCTGGGTGGCCATCATCATCAGGATCACCAACGGCATTCGGGCCCAAAAGTTCCAAGGCAGTACTGCCGTCAATATTGATCCGGGAAAGTTGTACAAAAAGGTATTCGCCCGGATCACTAAAGGTCTTTGCAGGATCGGGCGCGGGATTTGGCAGGCTTGCTGCAAAGTTTTGCCAGAACAACACTTCGGCCGTTTGGCGGTTGGCCAAAAAATTGGCAAGATTTCCGTTGGGGTAAGCATTGCTCAGCCAGCTTCGGAATGACTGATTAAACGGTGCCGAATCCATGAAGGTCGTACTTGCCAATACCGGCTGGTTCGTCGGGAAAACGCCCATGTCGGGATTGGGGACAAGTTGGAACGAGCTATCAACATAGGCCGTTGGAAACTCCGCCTTGATCAAGTCCAGCATGATTCGACGTCGCAAATTTTTAAGCTGAACAACTTCAGGAACCGGATCGGTGCCACCCGTTATTTGATTGGCTCGAACAAAGGCCAGTAGCTCCGCATTGCGTACCGGTAATCTTCGCACCTCGTAGTCTTCCATCACGACTTGCATGATGGATTCGATTTGAGCGATACGAGATTTCGTAGCCGAAACCTGAGCATCGACCTGCGCTTCAGCCATCACGCCGTAAGCCAACGACGCGAGCACGGCGATGATCGCAATCACGAACATCAATTCAATCAGCGTAAACGCGGATCGTTTGTTGAAACGATTGTCTTTCGATTTGCAAGTCATAGTTATTACGAAACTGGAACAAGGGTTAGCGATTGCGTAGGCGGGGCGTGGAACTGAATGCTGGGTTAATCAATCAGTTTTTCCAATGGACCATCTGTGAAGTTGGTCAGGTTGTCGAGCTGGCCTGAGTCGACTGCTTGAATGTTGAAAGTTTGCGTAACACCCGGGGCAATAGAAAAATCGCCGTCCATTCCAGGGGCAATAATCTGAAACGTGTTGGCGTTCTGGAAGTTGATCGGTACCATCCCATTGAAGCCAGAGTGATAAGCTTGTGCGACCACGCCGCCCGAGCCATCAGGTCGGGCGTACGATTTGTTGTCACGGTAGCGATAAAATGAATCGCCGTTGTCTCTTCCCGCCGCCTGGTTGTAGCCTTTGACTTCAGCGATCGCGGCAATTGCTGCCAAACGTTCTTGCCTGAAGTCAAAGCGAACGTCGCGCTCGATCGGCACGCCAACTGGCGTGCCGTCGATCAGCACGTTGGCATCGTAAGGAGCAAGCGCTGTCGCAACGCCACCTGAGAGCGGGAACTGCTTGTTTTTGCAAAGACCAGACAGCCAGAAAACGAGGCTCGACCGTGCGTCCATGTTTTGTCCGACCGCGACCCACCAGCGGTTTAGACCACCGCCGTCAATGCCGTTGCCTTCGCTATGGTTGGGTGCGATTCGGTTCAGGTACCTGCGCATCACACCGACCGAATTGACTTCGCTGCTGGCACCAATCGTCGGAGGGTAAAACCCATGTTCGGATTCGAAGTTTTCGATCGCGGCATCCATTTGCTGGATTTCATTGGTGATCGTGAACGCATTCGCATCACCTAGCACTCGCATCAAAGCCGGCGTTAGCAGGCCCGCTAGGATTCCGATGATGGCGATCACCATCAGCATCTCGGTTAATGTGAAACCGCTGCGCCGCGTGAACACGGTTCGTTGGCTGAGCGATCGGCGAGTTGAGTATTGTGGAGTGGGCATGGCAAGCTCCAAGGGTCTTTAAAAAGTTTTTTGATTTGGTTTATTTGAGCGAGCCAGCAAGCTGACGGCTCTGAGTCTGATGTTCTTCGTTTTCAAGTCTTTGTTTAACGTTCTTACTTTGCGTTTTGTTTTTTCGCATTTTTCGTTCTCGCGTTCCCATTGCCCTGCCGTTACTTCAACTGCAGGCTCCGTCCAACTGCAGGCTCCGCCGGTCGAACATTTCTGATCGACCTTTCGCAGCAGTCGAGGCAGCGGCTTGGGCAGCGTCAAGGACAACCGCCCAGCACCCGCTAACCTTTGTTTCCGGTCAGACCCGAGATGATCGAGATCAATGGCATGAACAAGGAGGCCACGATGAACAACACCGCCAGACCTAAGAAAATAATCATCGCCGGTTCGATCATCTTCAACATGCCTTCGGTCAATTGCTCGACCTCTTCTTCGTAGTAGTCTGCGACCTTGTAAAGCAAGGTATCCAATTCACCCGTTTCTTCTCCGACGGACACCATGTTGATGACCAAGTCTTCAACGACAGGTTTTTTGTAATTCAGGAAGTACCAAGCACCACTGATCAACGACAGGAAGACCGAACCGTACACCGAGTAAAACCAGAGGTCGGGTTTGATCAACAAGATCGACAATGGCAACGACGAAATCGAAACCAAGAAAAAGAACAAAGCAACGGGATGGAAGTTCGGAATCGCCCAACGCTTCATCGGTTCGGCGATCGTTTCACCTTCGCGAATCGAGTCGGTCACCTTACTGTAGACCTTCTCAAACATGGCGTTGCCGGAAGTCTCTCGAGTAATCGAAAGGCCTTCGATGATCGGCACGCCTGATGAAATCAACGCTCCTAAGGTACGCGTGGTACGCGCCAAGTTCGCTTTTTCAACCAGTTTGCCCATGACGGGTAATTTGAGCAAAAACAGGTGCCAGCCCATTCGTCCGGCTTTGAATTTGCAGACAATCGAGATAAACAAAATGATCGAAATCGGAATCAGCGGTGCCAAAAACCACAGCTGCGTGACTCGAATGGAGATCGCGATCAACAGCTGAGTGGCCGCCGGCAGTTCGATACCGAACTCTTCAAACATTTCCTGAAACTGAGGAATAATGAACAGCATGATGAAGGTCAAAATCGCAATCGTGAACAACACGACCATGACCGGATACAGCATCGCACCGACGATTTTGTTTTTTAGCGATTGCGTTCGTTCGCGGAATTCAGCCAGTCGTCGCAGGATGACCTCCAGCGAACCACCCGCTTCGCCCGCCTTGATCATGTTCACGTACAAGCGATCGAACACCTTGGGCACTTTGCTCATCGCCTCCGACAGCGACGCACCGCCTTCGATCTCGTCACAGACATCGATCAGGCCGTTTTTAAGCGCGCCGGGTTGGGCTTGTTCTTCCAAGATCTTCAGGCTGCGAAGAATCGGCAGGCCCGCGTCTTGCAGAATCGAAAGCTGACGCGTGAACGTCACCATCTTTTTACCGCCAGCGCCGCCGATGGCAAACGTCTTGCGGTTTTTGCCCGAAGAAGCCGCCGACCCCTTGGCTTGTTTTTGCACAGAAATCTTGGTGACAAAATAACCCATCGACCGGATCGTGGCCTGGGCTTCATCTTGCGTTGCCGCATCGATGATGTCCTTGATTTCCTGACCCTGAGGGTCCATCGCTTCAAATTGATACTTAGGCATAATTAAAATCTCGAATGGTCAGGCGAAAAGGGGCCTTGGTTTCGGTGTCTGATCGTCTCGTTCGGCTACGCGTCCAGTACGGTCTCTCGCACCACTTCGTCCATCGTGGTGATTCCTTCAAACATGTATCTAATTCCGATATCGCGAAGCAAACGCATGCCTTTGGCTTGAGCCCGGTTTCGCAATTCGTCGGTGTTCTTTTCCTCGATAATCATTTCGCGAAGTTCGTCGTCCATGATCATCAATTCAAACAGGCCAATGCGGCCCTTGTAGCCGGTGTTGCTGCAAGTCGAACAACCCACACCGCGGTAAACCTTTTTGTCTTTGACCGACTCAGGATCAATCCGCAGTTCCATCAGCAGCTCTTCGTTGGCTTCGGTTTCTTCGCGGCATTCGGGGCAAATCCGACGCACCAAACGCTGAGCCAAAATCGCTTCGACGGTTGCGGTGATCAAAAACGTGGGCACCCCCATGTCCTTCATCCGCGTCACCGTGCTGGGAGCGTCGTTGGTGTGCAAAGTGCTGAAAACCGTGTGGCCGGTTAATGAAGCTTGAACGGCAATTTCGGCCGTTTCCAAATCGCGAATCTCGCCGACCAAAATCTTGTCCGGGTCCTGCCGCAAGATCGCTCGAAGCGCCGACGCGAACGTCACGCCGATATCGTGGTTGATCGGGATTTGAACAATTCCATCGATGTCGTACTCAACCGGGTCTTCGGTCGTGATCAATTTTTCTTCGATCCGGTTCAGCTCCGACAGCGCCGAATAAAGTGTTGTCGTTTTACCCGAACCGGTTGGCCCCGTCACCAAAATAATGCCGTTGGGTCGTTCCATCACTTCGCGGAATTCGGACATCACTTCGGGCGGCATGCCCACGTTGTTCAGATCCAACGAGACCACACTGCGGTCGAGCACTCGGCAAACAACGCTCTCGCCAAACAGCGTCGGCATCACGCTGACTCGTAAGTCGACCGGGTGACCGCCGATCGTCAATTCGATCCGGCCGTCCTGAGGCATCCGACGTTCGGAAATGTTCAGGTTGGCCATGACCTTGATCCGCGTCGTGATCGCAAAGGCCAAGTGACGCGGCGGTGGAACCATTTCGTAAAGCACGCCGTCGGCTTTGATGCGAATGCGGAATTCATCCTCGAAGGGTTCGAAGTGAATGTCGCTGGCGTGGTCTTTAATCGCCAGTAGCAAAACCATGTTCAACAGTTTTCTAACCGGGGCACTGTCAACCAGTTCGTTGATGTTGTCGATGCTGATCGGGCCGTCGCCGCCCAGCTTTTCCGTGGCCGATTTGAGTTCGTCGTCCTCTTCCAGTTCAGCGATCAGCGTTTCAATGCTTTCGGCTTCGGAGTTAAAGAATTTATCGATCGACTTAAGGATCTGGGCTTCCGAGGCAACCAGCAGTCGGATTTCTACTCCCAGAAACCGGCGCAGTTCGTCTTGCATGGCGATGTTCTGTGGATCGCAGGTCGCCAGGGTCAACACGCCGTCGGCCAGCTGCAGCGGGAACACCCGGTAAAGTTGAGCCATCGAATCCGAGACTGCTTTTCGAGCATCTTCCGGTGGCGTCACGCCCTCGATGTCGATCGTCTGGATGTTGAATTGTTCGCCCAACGCCTGCAATAATTCCTCGTCAGAAACCAAGCCCATCTCTTGGGCGACTCGCCCAATCAGCTGGCCTGGATTCTGCGATTGCTCTTCGACCAGCATTTCGAGGTGGTCGTCAGTGATGAATCCCAGGTCGACAAAAATTTGTCCTAGTTTTCTAACTGCCATGGATTTGGGTGCTCAGGTTAAGAACTGAATGTGGGGTGTTGTTGGGGCCCGGCCGCTTACGCGATCACGGCTCATTGTTGTTTTTTGTTGGGGGCCGGGTTGCTTACGCGATCGCGGCTCTTTGTTGTTGTTTTTGGGGGCCCGGTTGCTTACGCGATCGCGGCTCATTGTTGTTTGTTGTTGTTGGGCCCGGCCGCTTACGCGATCACGGCTCATTGGGGGTTGGGTGGGTTAGTCGTCGTCGAACTCCAAGTCGTCTTCGTCGTAAACTTCGTCGTCTTGATTTTGCTTGGCGGCCGCGATTCGCTTGGCTAAATTGTCCGGGTCTTGGGCTTTGCCCAGCACGTCTTCTAGCTCCGCCTTTTCGCTGACCCAGTGCTCGAACAAACAGTCATCCATCAGCATCATGCCGAACTTGGAGCCCGTTTGAATGGCCGAGTTAATACGGAATGTTTTGTTTTCGCGGATCAGGTTGCCGATGCCCGGCGTGACCACCAACGATTCAAACGCCGCAACTCGACCGCCGCCGATTCGCGGAAGCAAAGTCTGAGCCAAAACGCCGATTAGCGTGGTCGACAGCTGAGTTCGAATTTGATCCTGCAGGTTTCCAGGGAAAGCATCAATGATTCGGTTGATCGTTCCCTGAGCACTGTTGGTGTGCAAAGTTCCGAAAACAATGTGGCCCGTTTCCGCCGCCGAGATCGCCGCTTCGATTGTTTCGAGGTCACGAAGCTCGCCGACCAAAATCACGTCCGGGTCTTGCCGCAACGCTCGTCGAATCGCTTCGGCAAAGCTGGGCACATCGACGCCCACTTCCCGCTGGTTCACCGTTGATTTTTTGTGGTAGTGATAAAATTCGATCGGGTCTTCGATCGTGATGATGTGGTGGTCGACGCGTTCATTGATGAAATTCACCAAGCTGGCCAAAGTCGTACTCTTGCCCGATCCGGTTGGGCCGGTCACCAAAATCAATCCGCGAGGACGCATCACCAACTTGGTGAAAACATCCGGCACGCCCAAGACTTCCGGCGGCAACATTTCGTTCGGGATCTGACGAAGCACCATCGCGATGTCGCCACGTTGCTTAAAGATCGACACGCGAAAACGAGCTTTGTCGCCGTAAGCAAAACCAAAGTCAGCACTTCCCATTTCCTGCAATTCACGCTGGCATCGCTCGGGAGCAATCGACTTCATCAACGCAACCGTATCCTCGGACTCCAGCGTTTTGGTCTCGAGACGACGCAGGCGGCCGTGCAATCGAAAAACCGGCGGCTGTCCGGTAGTGATATGAATATCGCTAGCGCCTTGCTTAACACAAGCTTCGAGCAATTTATCAATCAGGACAGTTGCCATTGGGGCTCGCTTCTAACTCGTTGGATGTAGTTCTAGTTTGGGCTCATTGGCGATCGCCGATCAGGCTCGAGGCTGTCGACAACCGTTGCCGGAGTCGAATCAGCCTTGTTGAGCGCTGGGGAGGGCGTGGCCGGGTGTGTCGCGGCAGCAGTTTGGTGATACCGCAGTCATTTACTGGCCACGATTTCCCCTTAGCATAGAAGCGACGGCGGGAACCCAACCGGAAAACACGTGTTTTTCGCGTTTCCAGTGGTGAATTGTTGGGCGGCAGCGTTCCCAAGTCCAGAAATTGCAGCAAATGCGTTGCCGCGGGCCGCAAACCTATGCTTCGACCATAATTTCGGTATCCGCTTCGCTGCGTTTGGCAACGCGAAGGACTTCGTCGAAAGTCGTAAACCCGCCGGCGACTTTGGCCATGCCGTCCATGTACAAAGTCGACATGCCCTTGGAAACCGCGTAGTCCCGGATCTCTTGCGACGACGCGTTCTTAAAGATCAGCTCGCGGACCTTGGCATCAATGATCAGCATTTCGTAAATGCCCATTCGCCCGCGAAAACCCGTTTTTTGGCAGCTGTTGCAGCCTTTGCCTCGCATGAACGTAGCCTTGGCCGCCATATCAGCCGACATGCCCGAAGCCTCAATTTGCTGAGCCGTCGGCGTGAATTTGGCTCGGCATTTCGGGCAAATCGTTCGCACCAACCGCTGCGCTAAAATCGCAACGACCGAGCTAGCGACCAAATATCCGGGAACACCCATGTCAATCATGCGCGTAACGGCTGTGGGCGCATCGTTCGTATGCAGTGTACTGAATACCAAGTGTCCAGTCAGGGATGCTTGGATTCCCATCGATGCCGTCTCTTGGTCACGCATTTCTCCGACCAAAATCACGTTGGGGGCTTGGCGTAGCATTGAGCGAATAATGCGTGCGAAGTCCAATCCGATCTTATGTTTAACTTCGACTTGGTTGATCCCTGGCAGGTAGTATTCGACCGGATCTTCGGCCGTGATAATCTTCCGATCGGGGCGATTGAGGCTGTTCATCGCCGCGTAGAGCGTCGTCGTTTTGCCGGATCCGGTTGGCCCGGTTACCAAAATAATGCCGTTGGGGCGACGAATGAGCGAGTTGAATTGTTTGTATGTTGCCTCACTAAAGCCGAGTTGCCGGACGCCAATTTTGATGTTGTCTTTATCGAGCAGACGGAGGACGCAGGATTGGCCTTGGTTGGTGGGAATGATACTGACGCGAAGGTCGAGTTCTTTTTCGCCTGCAGTCACTTTGATACGTCCGTCTTGCTCGCGTCGTTTTTCGGCGATATCGATATCGGCCAAAATTTTGATGCGGGAGATGATCGCTCCTAGTTGTCGTTTTGGCAGGCGGTCGCGTTCGTGCAGCACGCCGTCAATCCGGTAGCGAATCCGGACTCGGTCTTCGAAGGGTTCGACGTGAATATCCGAGGCTCGTAGTTGAACGGCTTCGGTGATCATCAATTGGACCAGGCGTACGATCGGCGCACTGCCCTCGCTCTCGTTGGACGATTCGGCATCTTCGTCGTCGACCGTTTCGGTGAAATCGATCGCGGTGTCGGTGAATTCTTGCAGAATGGAGTCAGCCGATTCGCCTTCGACTTGTCCGTATTTTCGGTTGATTTCAAGCGTAATCGAGGCTCGAGTTGCCAGTGCGACCGTGACGTCGCGGTTGAGGATAAAGCGGAGTTTTTCGACGGTATCCACGTCATCGGGGTCGCTCATCAGGACTTTGAGGCCGCGGTCTGTTTCGGCCAGCGGGATGACGTTGTTTTCTCGAGCGACCGCTTCGGGCATCAATTCGACTACGGATTCGGGGATATCGACCTGAGTGAGATCGATAAACTCCATGCGGTGGCTCTTGGCCAGGGCCATCATGACTTCTTCTTCGGTGGCGTAGCCGAGCTGGGTGATGGTCTGGGCGACTGATTTGCCAGTTTTTTTCGCTTGTGCCTGAGCGTCGATCAGCTGGTCTTTGGAAATCGTTCCAGCCTGCAGTAGTTCTCGCAGGAAGCCATCAATTTTCTTCGCCATTCTTTTTCTCCGTTGTCCGTGAGGACGGTCTTGGTTGTAGGCTCTTCGGGGCCGTCGTGCCGAACGCTGTCGAGTGGGCAGGTCTTGGAGGCCTGTCGTGGTCTGGGGCTGTGTGTATTCTGGCCTGACCTCTCAAGCTTTTGACTCCTCAAGCATACACTAAAGTGCCGCCTGGTAGTGTTTTCGGCAGTTGCCGGCTCCAATCCGCCGCTAAATTATAGACGTTCGAATTGTCGGGGCGCAAACCAATTTATAAATGCGTTCAAGGCACTTGCGGGACCGAATCAGATCAGGACTTTAGCTGGATCGCTATGGTGGGCAAGCGGGGCAGTTGGGGCGGCTTGGCGGCTTGGCGATTGGGCGATTGGGCGATTGGGCGATTGGGCGGTTGGGCGGTTGGGCGGTTGGGCGGTTGGGCGGTTGGGCGGTTGAGGCAGTTTGGCGGTTTGGCGGTTTGGCGGTTTAGTTTTCGGTTGCCGTCGCCCGAGCGGATTTTTTCAGTCTAGGTCGCGGGCTTTTTGCCAGAACGAGGCGGCCGCCGACCGCAGTTGGTCGGCTTGCGGGTACAGTTTTGCGGCTTCCAAGCCGGCCGCAAGTCGCTCGAGATCGGCCGCCGAAGAACGTAAGACTTCTTGTTGGGATGGCGGTCGAGCCAGCATGCGGGTCGGGGTTCGCGGTATTTTGCGGAACCGCTGCTGCGTGGGCTCGGCAAGCCTGCGGTTGTTCGAGGGCAGCGTTGTGGGGGATGTCAGCGGGCTTTTCGGGGGCGTGTTCAGCTGTTGGTTGGCTGGGGAGCGGGTCAGGTTTTCGAGTTCTTTGCGGAAGTTTTCGTCGGGATCGACGCCGGGGATGATGCCTTTGAGTCGTTCGCCAACGCCGCCGCCCATTCGTTTTCTGAGGGCTTCAATTTCGGCGATCGTTTCTTGGCTGGTCAATTTGGCGTTCGGCGGCGTGAGCTGTGAGGCAGAGGTTTTCGGGGCTGATTGTTGGAACAAGCTTTTTAGGGGTTTGGTGTCGGTTTGGGGTGGGGGCGTTTGGGCAACGGAGAATACGGACAGCCATGTGAATGCGGCCGACGCGACGAGGGCGCGGGCGGCGTGCGAGATCGTTTTGATCAGGATCTTGGTGTGTGACATCGTGGGCTCCGACAAGTTATCGCTGGATGGTTTACTCGAAATTGTAGCTGCGATGAATATAAGGATTTTTAGACGTGTGCGGATAGCTCAGTTGATACGACGGCGAAGGTGCGGAGGGGAATTTGCCGGGTGTGCGAAGATCATTAGTCGCCAAAAAACAGGTAAAAAGTGACACTTTCGCCTAATGACGACTAACCTATTATCGTAAACTTGTTTCAGGGCGGCTGAGTAATGAGGCCGACAAACAATCCGGGCCCGATACATACCAACTCGCGCTGTTTTATGGCAAAAGTTTGAGGCATCATCAATGATCAAGCGATTTTCGACTTACACCTGCTTCGTAGCATTCATGTTTGTGCTGGCCCTTGACGGGGGTACTCAGACGCTGGTTGCCGCTCCGCAGGGAAAATATCAGGCGTTGGAATTGGCGGACAAATATCGGCTGACGCCCGAACCACCCGAAAGTGCCGGGCGGAAGGCGAAGTCGGAATGGCTCAAAAGAAACCGACCTGCGTTGCGAGAAATAAAAACAAGTAGTACGGCTCTTAAAAAATTAATCGAAGGCGGCGGCGATATTTCGTCGGCCCCCGAGAGAGCGTTTTTGGAGGGCTTTGTTTTTTCTTCCATGACTCAGATGGACGCCAGCACGATCTCTTCGCTGGGTGATAAGCGTCGCGAGTTTTTAAAGGACTATTTGGACGACGACATCACGGGTGCGGCGAGGCAAAAGGTAATTGAGGTGACCGTTGAAAACATGAGCAAAATGCTGGTCAATGATGCTTTGCACCCGTCGGCACGAATCAATGCCGCTGTTTTGTTGACGCGTTTGAATGACCGGCCTGCCAAGCGAAGCCAAGGCGTAACGCCAATTCCGTCAGCGAAGGCGTTCGAGGCGTTGCTGAGTCTTTTCAATGAAAACGATGACAAGCGGGCGCCTGCGTATTTGAAGTGCACGGCGCTTTCAGGGCTGAAACATCATATTGAAACCAATGTCCGTGCCGGCCGACAGATTGATGGGAATATTCAGCAACAATTGCTGGGTAAGCTAAACCAGATCATTCAGGCCCAAGCCGATGCCAAAAAAGCACCTGCCGACTATTGGCAAAAGCGTCTGGCCATTCAACTGGCTGGCTTGATTGGAAACTCGGGGACGGTCGATTCGGTGGTTAAAGTTTTGGCTGACGAGGGAGCTAGTTTTGCGATGAAGTTAGACGCGATCAAAACGATCGACCGAGTTGGTGCGATGGATAATTCGGCTGACCGAAACGGCGAAGTCTTGGTCGAAGTTTGCAAGTTTGCTTCGGTCGCGGTTGATGCCGAGGGGAAGCAGATCAAGCGTGATTGGGATCGCTTGATTTACGACAACATTCTTTACGCCGACGAAGATCTGCTTGAAAAAGGTATCGATTTTGAAGAGGCGGTTCCGGCCAAAACGGGCCCCGCATCAGCCGGAGCAGCGGGTGGAGGTGGTGGCGGATTCGGCGGAATGGATGGAGGCATGGGAATGGATGGAGGAATGGGGGCGGACGGCGGAATGAGCGGCCCGGACGGTGGAATGGGCGGCCTGGGCAGTGGGATGGGCGGCCTGGACGGTTTCGGCGGAATGGATGGTGGGTTTGGTGGAACGCTTGGCGAAGTCAAGAAGAAGCCGGTTGTTGAACTTCCCAACTTCATGCTGCAGAACAGCCGGACTCGAATCAAGTCGATCGCGTTTTATTGTCGACGTGTCATCGGCGAGTCGAAGGAAAAGGGCTTGCGGCGTTTCCTAGATCCAAAAATGGAAAGCTTGGCTGGCCGAGCCGCAGTTCAGCTCAAACAGCTTCTGGACGACGCCGACACCGGCATCGTCGACTTGAGTATTCGAACTCGAACTGGATTGACCGAAGAAGAAAAAGATAGCGAGCGTGAAGAGAGTTACGCGATTCAGATGGTCAAAATCTGTAGCGATGCCAATGCGAAAATGACCGAGTTACTGAAAGAACTAAAAGGCGAATAATCGCTTCGAAATCCCGTTTGCCAAGCTGAATTAATATCGGCGATTGCGAAGTTTTCGCGAGGTGAAAGCACGGTTGCGGTGTCGCTCGATTCTCCCCGTCGTAAACGCACCGCTATTTCTGCTTGCCGTTGTCTCGGCGCGAAACAGAGAACCATGATAAAAAATAGAACGATATTTGTCTTTGGCATTTTGTTTTGTGTCAGCGGCCTCGCTGAATTCCAGTTGCATTCAAAAGCTGTGGCGGACCAGCCCGTTCGAAGCGAAGTCATCCAGCCGCTGCATAAGGAATCGTTTAACAACGGTGGCAAGTGTCCAGAGCGAAAACAAGGCGGCAACTTGCGAGACGTTAATGGCTATCAAGTTTTTGATGGTTCAGCCGATGGTAACCGACAGGTCGACCCGCAGATTGCGATCGGTGGCGGTCATGTTTTGCACGCGACCAACAGTGGATTGATTATCTACGACAAACAAGGAAAGTTCATTCAGGGCGTGAGCCAACGCTGCTTCAATAACGGCATCGACCCAAAGTTGTTCTTCGACAATCACAATCGAATCTTTGGGTTTGATCTGTGGAATCCATGGGACAAGGCGAAGCAGAAGCCCGTCAATATTTCTGTTTCGCAGTCTGATGATCCGACGGGTGCTTGGAATACGTATCCGGTGCCGGCTCCCGGCGGACGCGATGGTGGAGCGATTGGCTACAGCACGCGTTGGATTGGGTATTCCTTCCCGGGCGGCGACGAACAGACGTTCGTGCTGGCGACCGAGCAAGCCAAGGCGGGGAAGCCGGCCACCGTGTATCACTTTGCCGGCAATCTTGGTGCGCCGGTGATGAACCAAGACGCCGACGATGCGCTTTATTTTGTTCGGCTTGGCCAACGTAACATTCGGGTGACAAAGGTTGTCGCAGATCCCGCAGGCAAACCGGTCAGCGAATTGGTTTTTGATAAGCCGCATCAGTTTGAGTTCTTCGGTTGGCCGCCAAAATCACCTCAGCAAGGCACCGACCAACAGACGGCTTCTGGCGACAGGAATCCTAAGAACATCGTGTTGCAAAACGGCTGCCTGTGGTTTTCTCAAGCCATCCATTGCCAAGGGCGTTCGGCCGTACAATGGCACCAAGTTAAACTCGGCGGCACCTTCGTTCAGTCGGGTTTAGTCAGCGATGCTAAAAACAGCTTTATCCAGACCACGATTGCGGTCAATGAAGCTGAAGACGTGTTGGTGGGTTTCCAAGAGACTGGGCCCGACATGTTCATTAGTCCTCGATTTGCATTTCGGCGAAAAAGTGACCCGCTTGGGAAGCTGCGCCCGACCGTGTCCGTTGGTGAAGGTCAAGCTGCGACCGCTGGAGTTGCTTGGGGCGACTACAGCGGAAGCGTGATCGACGCTGACAACGGTCGAGACCTGTGGACGATCCAAAGCATCGCGGGTGCTGACGGCAAGGGCGACACCGTGATCGTCAAAGTGCCTTTTGGGAAAGATAGCGATTAGTCAGTCGTTGCAGTAAAGCAGCAACAGGATCAATGTGATTTCATGAAATTGCAATTCAGTACCCGAACGCTGCTGGTGCTGCTAACGACGTTGGCAGTGGCCATTTTCTTCTTTGTTGAGCCCAGCTACC
>CAZROJ010000020.1:0-6942 GCA_964601665.1 uncultured Pirellulaceae bacterium | reverse complement strand
GAAGAATCGTTGCAAAGACTGCGTGCGGCATTGCCCCACTGCACCGTCAATTGAGCGATGAGATTTTTTTAAATTGATTTTCGAGCTTTGTTACTGAATGCCTCGACGGGGGCTAACTTTCATCCAATTGGTCGCGCAGCTGGCGGCGCATGATTTTGTTCGACGCCGTGCGCGGTAGCGAGTTGACGATTCTTAGTTGAGAAATTCGGATCAACGGGTTTAGGTTGCTGCGAATCGCTTGATTGATCTGGTTGCGAAGACTTTCTGAATCTGCCGTCTCCAAAACGTTTTTGGTTTCTTGGCACTTTAGAACCAAGAACGCGATCAGTTCATCCGGGCCATTTCCGGCTGCCGGTGCGGCGATCACTGCTGACGCTTGGACGGCGTCGATTGCATTGATGATCGTCTCGATTTCGGCGGACCCGATTTTGATTCCGCCGGGGTTCATCGTATCATCCATCCGCCCACACGCTCGCCAATAGCCGTTGGGCAAACGCTGCATGCGATCGCCATGTCGCCGTAGGGGCAGGTTGGTTTTTGTTTGGGGAACGTCTGAATAATAAGTGTCGAAGTGGTCTCGATTTAAAAGGCGGCCAGACAAACCCATCGTTGGCGGCACGAGGTACAATTCGCCTTCGTCGGCCGGGGATCCATTGTCGTCTAAGATCGCGAAGCGGCTGCCGATCCCCGGTGATGAAAACGCGGCCGGCACGTTGGGCTGGATGACGGTGCTGGAAATGTAGCCGCCGCCGACTTCGGTTCCGCCGCAGTATTCGATCACAGGGCGGAAGCCAGCCAAGCTGGACAGGTAAGTCATGTCCGCTGGATTGGAGGCCTCGCCGGTGCTGCTAAAACATCGAATGGAAGACCAGGCAAACGGTTCCATGCAGGCCGTTTGTTTCCAGTGGCGAACCAGTGCGGGGACAACGCCCAGCATCGTTGTTTCGGCGTCTTGGACGAACTTTCCGAAATGATCGCCGGTCGGTGCGTCATGGAACAAGCCGATCGTCGCTCGGTTAATTAGCGAAGCGAAAATCAACCACGGGCCCATCATCCAACCCAAGTTGGTCGGCCATACGACGACGTCGCCCGCTTTGATATTTTGGTGGAACCTTCCATCGGCCGCGCATTTGACCGGCGTCGTGTGGTCCCAAGGAATGGCTTTGGGGTCGCCGGTTGTGCCCGACGAAAAAAGCACGTTGATCGTGTCGCTTGGGTCGGCCGCATGCGGTTTGGGCAGCGGTGTAGCGACCGGGAATTCGTGGCGGTCGGTAAACAATGTTATCGATTGGTTTGAGCGAGCGCATGCTTCAACGGCCTTGCGAACGGTGGTGCCCAAGTCGATCGTCTTTCCGGAACGTTGAAACTGGTCGGCGAAAAAGATTGCTTTTGCATTTGCGATTTTTAATCGTTTGGCAATTTCGCTGGCCGCGAAGGAATCGGCAATCGATACCGCAGTGCAACCGGCGTACAAAATCGCCAAATAGATGACAACTGATTGGGCGGTCATTGGCATCGCGACGGCGATCGGGTCGCCCGGCGAAAATCCAGCATTGGCAAGCTGAGCGGCCAGCGTTTGGACTTGTGAGAGTAAGTGGCCGTAGGTGATTTCTTGAATCGGCTTTTCGGGGGCCGCGAAGCGAATGGCGATCGATTCGGGATCTGCCTGAAAGCAGCTTTGCACGATGTTTAGTTTGGCGTCGGCGAGCCACTTGGGAGCTCTTGGGTCTTGGAATTCCAGAGTCGTTTTGGCGGGCACGAAAAATTGAATGTTCAGGCATTCGAGAATTTGCGTCCAAAACTCATTCGGTTTCGTTTGCCAGTAATGTTCCAGCGATTCGAACGAATCCACATCGCAACGCGACATCAGGTGTTTCAGGTTGCTGTTGGCGATATCCAGCTGCGTCGGCGCCCAAACCGGCGCGGGACCGTGGCGGGTTGCATCCCAGTCGGCAAAGAATTTTTGGTGTTCGGATAGCCGCCGGGCAACGGGCATTTTTAATAGCTGGCCACTGGCAAGCTTGGCTTTCCACGCGTCGATGGAGGCATTGGGTTTGTGACTTGAATCGTGGTCGGCCATGGTTTGTTAATTGGGGGCTGGTGGTCGATCGAGTTCAAAGCGGTCGGTGGTTTTTGCGTAGGATTTGCCGCCGAGCCTGCCGACGGTGTCGATGTCTGCGGGAAGCACGATTCCGTCGTTGATGATCGAATCATCCACGTGCAGCATGACGATTTCACCGATCACGACATTGGCTCCGCCGGGGCCTTTGGCGAGTTCAATGTGCTGCAGCAGCTTGCATTCAAACTGTGCCAGAGAAGCTGCGACGCGTGGCGGTTTGACCTTGATGGAATCGTTCGTGGCGATATCCAAATGGTCGAATTCGCTGATTTCAGAATCAAAATCGGCTGAGGTCTGGTTCATTAATTCGGCGTGGTTCGAAGAAACGACGTTCACCACAAATTCGCTGGTTTCCAGCACGTTAATCAGCGAATCTTTTTGGCTGCCGTCGCGGCGGTTGACGGGGCAAAACAACACCGACGGAGGATTCGCACCGACGCCGTTGAAAAAACTGTAGGGGGCCAAGTTCGTCACTCCGGCTTCAGAAATCGAAGACACCCAAGCGATCGGGCGAGGCGTGATCAGCTGGACCATCAACGTGTAGACGTCGCGAATGCCCATCTCGGTCGGGTCGAATTTCATGATGTTTTGAGCTTTCTTTGGATGGTTGCAGGCGGCGGGGGGCGAGTTGTTTTTTTACTGGAAGGCGGGCCACGTCGTTACTCGTCCAGCCAGCTCAGCAAGTATTGGGGGTCGTCCAGTTCCATGGCTTCTTTGGTGATTTGCAGCGGTCGGTCGGTGTCAAACATGACGGCCATTTCTTCGGTGCGGTCATGTTTGGCACTGCCCACGATCGTGCCGGGGTGAGGGCCGTGAGGGATGCCACCGGGGTGAAACGAAAACGAACATTCGCCGACGCCTTTCCGCGATCCAAATTGACCGTCGACATAAAATAACACTTCGTCGGCTTGCGTGTTGGAGTGGGCGTACGGCACTTTGACGGCTTCGGGATGGTGGTCCAGGTGTCGCGGGGCGAAGGTGCAGATGACGAAGCCGTCGCATTCAAAAGTTTGTTGGTAGGGCGGCGGTAGATGAACGGTTCCTGTGAGCGGTTCGAAATCCCACGCGTTAAACGTGAATGGATACAGAAATCCGTCCCAGCCAACCACGTCCAACGGATGATTGGCCAGCTTTACTTTTGAAAGCCGGTGACGCTCTTTGACTATCACAGTCGTCGGTTCGTTTTTGTCGACGGGCGTCAGTTCGGTGGGGCCGTGGATGTCGCGTTCACAATACGGTGCGCCCAGCATGATTTGGCCGTCGGCGTTCAGGTACTGCTGAGGGATGCGGCAAGGACTATTGCTTTCAAGAATCAAATAGTCTTCTTGCGAGATGTCATCGGCGACGAATTGATACAGCGTTGTTCGCGGAATCACGACGTAGTCACCGCGGCGATAGGGCAATGTGCCGTAAGTCGTGTGGACGACGCCTTGGCCTTGTTGAATAAAAATTGTTTCGTCGGCGGCCGCATTTTTGTAAAGCAAAGCCTGTTGTTCGGCGGGGCGACAGCGATACGCGATCAGGTCTTCGTTGAACATCATGGGGATTCGGCCTTGCATGATGTCGCCGTGCCGAGGCATGTCAGCGGTTTTAAAGTGGTGATGGCGCAGCGGCAGGTCGACCGCAGCCGAGTACTCGATGTTTTTGATCAGCGAAGTTTCCAGCACTCGCGTCGGTGGGCGGAGATGGTAGGCGATCGAGAACACTCGATCGAACCCTTCGGTGGTCAAAACGTGTTCGTAAAAAATCCCTTCGCCCAAATGGCTTTCGCCTTCGCGGACGTGGCGGATGTGTCGTTTGCGCGGGATGTTGCCGATTCGTCGGTATTGGGGCATCGTAAAATAACCTGCTGCGGATTTTATGTTGGTTGGGTTGTGTGCGGTTGGCGCGTTGTTTGTTAGACGATCGTGTTTTTTAGCGTTCCCAGTGATTCGATGGTCAGTTCGACCGCATCACCGGGCTTGAGCCAGCCGCCGGTGTTTTCGGGGCCAAGTTCAAGAATGCAACCGGTGCCGACAGTACCACTGCCGAGCAATTCACCCGGCACCAGCGACACGTCGCGGGAGGCGTGGGCGACAATTTGCGGCCAAGTGAAATACATCGAATTCGAATTTCCAACGCTCAGCTGCCGACCATTCACGCTGGCCGACATTTCCAAATTGATTTTGTCGTCCGAGTCGATATGGTCGCGTAAAGAATCTAAGCTTACCAGTTTTGGGCCGACGGCGGTGGCGAAGTCTTTGCCTTTTGATGGACCCAGTCCGACTTTCATTTCTTCGCGTTGCAAGTCTCTTGCGCTAAAATCATTCACGATGGTAAAGCCGGCGATGTGATCCCAAGCGTCTTCGGGGCGGATGTTGCGTCCGGGTTTTCCAATGACAATGCCCAGCTCCAATTCGTAGTCCAGTTCTTGGCAGCCCGTCGGCGTTGCGACTTCCGCGCCATCGTGAATCAGCGATTGAGCGTTCGAAAAATAGAACACGGGTTGGTCGTACCATTGTTCGACGATATCGAGGCCCCGTTTTTTGCGACAGGTTTTAACGTGGGCTTCGAACGCGTAGAAGTCGCGAAACGAAACGATCGAAATCGAGTTTTCGGCGGGAGGGCTGGGGTCGGTTGGAAGTCGCAGTCGCATCGGCATGGTTCAGTTTCGGCTAAGTTTTGGCGTCGTGGACGAGGCCGCGAGTCCAGAGGCACGAACGATGTTGCAGGGTCTCGTCGTCTCGTCCACGACGGGCTGAGCTAGTTTCAGGTGCTAACGTAACATAACGTAACGCTAGTAATCGCCGCGGGCCATTTCTTCAGCTTCGATGGACTCGAACAGGGCTTTGAAGTTTCCTTCGCCAAATCCATCATCGCCTTTGCGTTGAATGAATTCAAAGAAGATCGGACCGATGACCGTCTTGGAAAATATTTGTAACAGGATTTTTGTTTCGCCGCCGTCAACGACGCCTTCGCCATCGATCAAAATGCCATGTTTTTTCATCCACTCGATCGGCTCTTGGTGCCCCACAACCCGCTCGGTCGACATCTTGTAATAAGTTTCCGGTGGCCCGGGCATGAACTTGACGCCTCGTTCGGAAATGGCATCGACCGATGCATAGATGTCTTGGGCGCCGACGGCAATGTGCTGGATGCCTTCGCCGGCGTACTTTTTTAAGTAGTTGACGATTTGCCCTTCTTCGCCACGATCTTCGTTAATCGGAATTCGAATCCGGCCGCACGCGGAAGTTAGGGCTCGGCTGAACAGGCCCGTGTGCTTGCCTTGGATATCAAAGAAACGGATCTCGCGAAAATTGAAAAGGTCACCGTAGAACCTGAACCAAGTATCCATGTTGCCTTTGAAAACATTGTGGGTCAGGTGGTCCAGGTAATAAAAGCCAACGCCTGACGGATGAGCGTCCGCCACCCAGTCAAATTCTTCGTTGTACGGGCTGGTCTCGAAATATTGGTCGATAAAGTAAATCAGCGAATCGCCGATGCCCATGATCGCGGGTACGTCAATCGCTTTACCATCGCCTTCGTAGGGCTTGGCTCCTTTGGCAATCGCGTGCTTGAACGCATGGTCGGCATCAACGACTCGCCAGCCCATCGACGGTGCGCAGGGACCATGGGCTTCGATGAATTCGGAAGCGTGGGTGTTTGGCTGAGCGTTGATCAGATACGAAATGTCGCCCTGCTGCCAAAGCTCGATGGCTTTGGTTTTGTGGGTTGCGACATGACTGTAACCCATCGACGCAAACAAGTCGCGCAGAACCTGCGGTTCGGGATGAGCGAATTCGACGAACTCAAAACCGTCAGTGCCGGCAGGATTTTGGTCGCTGATCGTGGCTCGGGGAGCGGCGTGCGGAAAAGGTCCCATGACTGTCTCGCTTTCTGAAGGATTGCGTGGTTAGATTGGTTTGACTTAGAGGGCAAATGTAAAAGGGCAAATTCAGCGAGTCGATTGCTCTGGCTTGCCTTGTCCGGCCAAGCAACCGCGTCGGTTGCTCGGCTGTAAAGTAAATCTAGGTAGCGTTATCGACCGTTAAGGGGCAGTGAGTGCAACTCGTTGGCAGCTACGGTGTCGATTAATTGGCAAAATAATTGGTCAATTCGGTATGTCAATACTACCGGTTGGTCTATGATTGGGCAATGCGGTGGCGGTTTAGTGGGCAATTTGTTTGGTTTTTGGGTTTGTGGGTGGCTGTGGATAAGCAAAGTGATCACCAAGTGGACCAGTTGGATGCTAGTTTGCTTAAAGAGCTATTGGCGGACGCGCGGATTGGCGTCCTTGAACTTTCGCGGCGGTTGGGCGTGGCGCGGGGGACGGTGCAGGCGAGGTTGCAGCGATTGGTGACGGCTGGAGTGGTGACTGGTTTCAAGCCCGAGCTAAGCCTGCAGGGGCTCGGGTACAAAGTGAAAGCGTACGTGACTGTCGAGGTGACTCAGGGCCAGATTGATTCGGTCGTGCAACCGCTGGCAGAAATTTGCGAGGTGCTAGAAGTGCACTCGGTGGCGGCTCAAGGCGATCTGCTTTGTTTGGTCGCGGCGCGGTCGAACGAGCACATGATGGAGGTGCTCGAACGGGTGCTGGCGGTGCCGGATGTGGCAAGGACTTCCACGGCGATCGTTTTAAAGACGCAAGTCGAAAACCGCAGCCACCAGTTGTTGGCTCAGCTGATTGGTGAGTAGCGTTTTTCGGAGCGGTCGTGGTTGAGTTTTATTTAGGATCCAAAGCAATCAGCCATCGGGTTGTTAGGCGAAAGGCGATTGAGAAACTACCGGTCAATCTGCCCAAGATTCGCAATCGTTGCAAACATCAGCGGTAGAAATTCAACTGC
>CAZROJ010000019.1:23074-33111 GCA_964601665.1 uncultured Pirellulaceae bacterium | reverse complement strand
AAAATTTTACTCGTTCATCCGTTCGCGAATGACTTGTTCGCATTCGTCAATTTTGATGCGAACTTGTTCTAGCGAATCGCGATCGCGAAGGGTGATGGTTTGGTCGTCCAGCGATTGGCCGTCGATCGTGATGCAGTACGGCGTGCCGGCTTCGTCTTGGCGTCGGTAGCGCCGACCCACGGCGCCTTTTTCGTCGTAGAAAACTTTGAACTGCTTTTTTAAATCCAAGTAAACGTCTTTGGCCAGTTCTAGCATACCGTCTTTTTTAACCAAGGGAAAGACGGCGGCTTTGATGGGAGCCAAACGCGGGTGAAGTTTCATCACCGTTCGCGTTTGCATTTTGCCTTTGTCGTCGGGTTGTTGGTCTTCGGTGTAGGCTTCGCAGAGGAACGCCAGCGTCGCGCGGTCGGCACCGGCGGATGGCTCGATCACGTGCGGTATATATTTTTCGTTGGTCAGGTCATCGCGGTAGGAAAGATCCTTGCCACTGCCTTTGTGGACCGGCTTGCCGTGTTCGTCAACTTCGACGGTAAACGGATTGGTTGATTCATCCAGCTTGCCTTCCATGTGGCTGCGGAGGTCAAAGTCACCGCGATGAGCGACGCCTTCGAGTTCGCCGTATTCGCCTTCGGCCATGAAGGGAAACGCGTATTCGATGTCGGCCGTGCCCACCGAATAATGAGCCAATTCGTCTTTGTGGTGTTCACGCATGATCAAGCGATCTTGGCCGATGCCCATTTTGTGATACCACGCCAGTCGGCGGTCGCGCCAGAACTGATACCAGTCTTGTGATTGATCCGGGTGGCAGAAAAATTCGATTTCCATTTGCTCGAATTCGCGGCTGCGGAAAGTAAAGTTTCGCGGCGTGATTTCGTTGCGGAAACTTTTGCCGATCTGAGCGATACCCAGCGGCAGGCGATGACGCGTGCTGTCTAGAACATTTTTGAAATTGACAAAAATACCCTGAGCCGTCTCGGGACGTAAGAAAGCGGTGCCTTCGTCGCCGGAGAGCGCACCGACGATCGTTTTGAACATCAGATTAAATTCGCGAGGCTCCGTCAGCGTGCCCAGCGACTTCGCATCTGGGCCCAAGACTTGGCTCAGGTCATCAATTGAGGTCAGGCAGCAAACGTCGCCGTCCCATTTTAGGTCGTCGATG
This sequence comes from uncultured Pirellulaceae bacterium, assembly GCA_964601665.1. Taxonomy (GTDB): domain Bacteria; phylum Planctomycetota; class Planctomycetia; order Pirellulales; family Pirellulaceae; genus Mariniblastus. Next base: position 31,952 of record CAZROJ010000019.1, on the reverse strand, counting down.
TTTTTGTTGCGGAGTTTGAAAAACTTGAGGGCTCGTTTGGTCATCACGTCTTTTTCTTCGTCGCCGGCTGGAGCGGTGACGAAAACCTTTTGACCCTTGGCTTCGACCCAGCGGCCGTTGAGTTGATCGTGGCGGTAGCGTTTTTTGGTTTCGCGACAGTCGACCATGTAGTCGTGGAACAAGTCGTAGTGACCGCTGCACTTCCAGACTTGCGGGTGCATGATGATCGTACAATCCAAGCCTTCCATGCTGTAGGGAGATGGGGCACCGGTGAGCGTATTCATGTCGTCATGGCCGCTGACCATGTCCGACCACCAAGCGTCTTTGACATTGCGTTTGAGTTCAACGCCCAGCGGGCCGTAATCCCAAAAGCCCTGCAGGCCGCCGTAAATTTCGCTGGATTGAAAAAGGAAGCCTCGTCGTTTGCACAACGAAACGATTGATTCCATGCTCATGATTGATCGTCGCAGAAAGAGTTTGAGTCGGGTGGATTTTGGCCCGGCCTGTTGCCTGTAGCCGAGTATTATTTTTTAAGCAAAATTTTGGGCTATGCCGTCGCGGGTTGCAAACGCCGAATCTGCCAGGTTTTCAAGTTTAATTCCGAGACAACCGGTAGCGAATCGATGTTCGCTGCAAATTCGATGTCCGGCATGTGGCCAATTCGAGCGAGATTGATACCGCCGCGAGAGTTTTTAAAAACTTGGGCGAGGGTTGATTTGGAAATGGATTCCGTTTTTGCTTCGGGCGTTGAATTATTTGGGGAGCCGTTGCTGGGTGCGGCGTCTTCGATTTGTTGCTGAACCGAGCGCCAGTGTCCGACCGCCAGCATCCCAGGGTCGGTCAGATTCCCCGGCGGCAGGCCACGTTTTTGGCGTAGTTGGCAAACGCGATCTAGAAACGCCCCGGCAAAGATCACGTCTTCCCGCGTGATCAATCGGTCGGTGCCGCTGCACAAAACGACCACTTCGGGGTCGTCGATTACCTGTTCCGCCACGGCCGTCAAATTGACCATGGCTCCCATTAGAACTCGGTTGGCCAGTCGGCACTCTTCCATCGCCACCGTGCCGTTGGTTGTGGCCAGGATCAGGATTTTGTCTTCTAGCGATGTTTCGGAGTACTCGACGGGCGAATTGCCGTGATGAAAGCCCGGCACAATCTGGCCATTTCGCTCGCCGCCCAAAATCGACACGCCCGCGGTTTCAGCATCGGCTTCAAAATTTTGGTGGGCTGCTTTGGCACGATCGATCGAACCCTGCGGCAAAACGTAGCGACAGCCGCCGTCGATGGCCGTCGTGATGGTCGTGGTCGCTCGCAGCACATCGACCACGATCACGGTTTTGCCTTCGAAAAACTCGGGTGTGGCCAAGGCAGGTACAAAAACAGCATCCAGGACCGGTTTGTTGGTGTCAGGCTGGATGTAGGGATTCCGTTGGTTCACGATGTTCGAATTAGGAGGTGTTGATGGACTGTCGATTGGTTAACCTATCCTGACAGATTCGGTTGCATTTGATAAGCCGAGGTTGCCAAAGTGTGGGCCGTCGAAATTTTCCACCGACCGGTTTTTGAGGGGGAAAAATCGACGAAAACTCAGTTTTGTATTATTCGAGCGTTGTTTCATTCGAGCGTTGTTTCATTTGGGCGTAAGGGCTCGTTTTTTTATGGTAGTCGACAAATCAAACGAGCGCGTGCGAAATATGTTCAGCGAGATCGCGCCGAACTACGATCGCATGAACCACCTGTTGTCGATGAACGTCGATCACTACTGGCGTTGGCGAACGGTTCGCAAATTAGCCCCCAACCGAACGGATCCGATTTTGGATGTTTGCACCGGGACGGGCGATTTGGCGTTCGCGTTTCAAAAATATACCAGCGGCGAAGTCGAAGTCGTGGGTTCCGATTTTTGCTATCCGATGCTGGCGGTGGGAGTTGAAAAGGCCAAAAAAACGAAGCGAGAGGTGACGTTCATCGAAGCCGACTCGCAGGTTTTGCCCTTCCAAGATGACTATTTCCAATGTGTGTCCGTCGCGTTTGGTTTGCGAAATGTTGCCGACACGGACCTTGGTCTGCGAGAGATGCTTCGCGTTTGCAAGCCGGGCGGAAAAATCGCGATCTTGGAGTTTTCCAAACCACGCTATCAGCCCATCAAAGGCATGTACGGTTGGTACTTCAAAAACGTGTTGCCGCGGATCGGGCAAATGTTGGCGCGAAATGATTCCAGTGCTTATAACTATCTGCCCGATAGCGTGGGTGAATTTCCTTGCTACGAACAATTGACGCAGCGGATGTTGGACGCAGGTATGAAAACCGCCAGCTTTCACCCGCTGACGTTTGGCATCGCGACGCTGTACATCGGAACCAAATAAGCTTTTGCATCCATGAACACTTCGCCCAAGACGCCAAATTTTCAGCCCGAAAACGCGTTGCCACTGACCGTGGCGATCACGGGGGCCAGTGGCGTGGTCTATGGCCAGCGGCTGGTTGAGGTTTTGCTGGAGGCGGATGTGGACGTGCATCTGACGATCAGCGATTCGGCCAAAGTCGTGGCCAAGCATGAACTGGATCTGGAGATTGATTTGAATCGATTTCAGATTCAACAGCTGCTGCCAGATTACGCGGGCAGTCGCGATGTGGTGTACCATCACTACAAAGATTTTATGACCCCGATCGCCAGCGGTTCTTTCAAGACGCGCGGGATGGTGATCTGTCCGTGCAGCGGCGGGACGTTGTCGGGGATCGCGGCGGCGGCCAGCCGTAACTTGGTGCAGCGGGCGGCGGATGTTCATTTGAAAGAGCGTCGGCCGTTGATTTTGGTGCCGCGTGAGGCTCCGTTGTCGTTGATTCAAATCAATAACATGAAAATCGCTTGCGAGGCGGGCGCGACGATCCTGCCCGCGTCGCCTGGGTTTTATCAGTCGACCAAACGCGTTGAAGATCTAGTCGATTTTGTGGTCAATCGAATTATTGATCACGTTGGCGTGGATCGAGATCTTGTCAAGCGATGGGGCGAGTGATGTTCGAAACCATTGGCAAGATGCTGGCGATGATTCGCTTTAGCCATACCGTGTTTGCGTTGCCCTTTGCGTTGTTAGCCGCAGCGATGGCTTGGGCGGCGTCGGTGCCCGAGGGGTTCACGGTTGGATTTCGCTGGGTCGAGCTGGTTGGGATTTTGATCTGCATGGTCGGGGCTCGGTCGGCGGCGATGGCCTTCAATCGCTTGGTCGACCGATTCATTGACGCCGAAAACCCGCGAACGGCCAAACGTCATTTGCCAGCGGGCGAGCTTTCGGTCGGGTCGGTTGTTGTTTTCACGATCGTATCGACGCTGGTTTTTATTGGCGGCACCTGTTTGTTTTTGCCGAACTACTTGCCGTTGGCGGTTTCGCTGCCGGTGCTGGGAGTTCTGTTGGGTTACAGCTATACCAAACGGTTTACTTCGCTGGCTCATTTTTGGCTGGGGCTGGCTTTGATGTTGTCGCCGGTTTGTGCTTGGCTGGCGATTCGCGGTTTGATCGTGGTGGCCAATCCGCTGGACTTGATTCCGGCGGCGATTCTGGGTTTGGCGATTTTGTTTTGGGTGGCCGGTTTTGACATCATTTATGCTTGCCAAGACTACGATTACGACCGCCAAAAAGGGCTCAACAGCGTGCCGGTACGGCTGGGAGTGCCCGGAGCGTTGCAGCTTGCGGCATTTTGTCACGCTCTTACCGTTTTGGGGCTGATTGCCCTGCCTTTTGTCGAAAATTGGGGCGGACCGGAGCTGGGATTGGGCTGGGTTTATTGGTTGGCCGTGGCGGTAGTTTCCGGTTTGTTGATCTACGAGCACGCGATTGTTTCTGCGGAGGACCTGACAAAGGTAAATGTTGCCTTTTTCAATGTGAATGCAGTGATTAGCATTGGGCTGCTGTTGGCAGGGACAATCGATTTATTCTGGATTGGGTAGCCCAAGCGTTCGAAAATAGAAGAGTTGATTCAAGGGTTGCGAGGGCGTTGCTGGTCGCGATCCAAACCATCGTACTTAGACATCGCTGGTGATTTCGCCGCGGTTCAACCGAGAAGACAAAGTCATGATTTTTTCAGTCCACCCAAAACTCAAATCAATCCGTGAAAAAGTTGAAGCCGGGCAACGGTTGTCGATGGACGATGGATTGTTGATGTACGACCTTGAGATTCCGGTCAACGACTTGGGCCAGTTGGCTAACATCGTACGCGAGCGAAAAAACGGCAATGCGGCGTACTATAATATTAACGCTCACTTGAACGCGACGAATGTGTGCGTTTACCGCTGCAACTTCTGTGCATTTCGGTCTGACCTTCGTAGCGAAAAAAGCTATGCGATGTCGGACCAGCAAATTATCGCTCGCGGCCAAGAAGCCACGGACAACGGCTGCACCGAATTGCACGTGGTCGGTGGATTGCATCACCAGCGAAAGTTCGCTTGGTATCGCGATATGATTGCGTTGTTGCATGAAAATTTCCCCAAGCTGCACTTGAAGGCTTGGACGGCGGTCGAGGTGAATTGGTTTGAATTTTTGGAGAAGCGTCCGACGGCTGAGATTTTGCAGGACCTGCGAGACGCGGGGATGGGGAGCATGCCTGGCGGCGGGGCTGAGATTTTCCATCCGGAGGTTCGCGATCAAATTTGCGAGCACAAGGCGGATGGAAACAACTGGATTCACATTCACCGTACGGCTCATCAATTGGGCATTCGCACCAACTGCACCATGCTGTACGGCCACTTAGAAAAGCCTTTCCATCGGATCGATCACTTGATTCGTTTGCGAGAGTTGCAAGATGAAACGGGCGGCTTTCAAACGTTTATTCCGCTCGCCTTCCATCCCGAAAATACCGGTTTGGATCACATCAAAAAACCAACGGCGGTCGAGGACCTGCGAACGATGGCGATCAGCCGTTTGATGCTGGACAACATCGACCACATCAAAGCGTACTGGATCATGCTGGGCATCGGCACGGCTCAATCGGCGCTGGCTTACGGTGCCGACGACTTGGACGGCACGGTTCGACATGAACTGATTTACCACGATGCTGGTGCGACCACGCCTGAGTTTTTGTCGGTTGAACGACTTGAGGAACTTATCCGCGAAGCCGGTCGCGAGCCGATGGAACGCGATACGCTCTATCGTCACGTCATTCGTGATCCGAAAAATTCGACGGCGTACGAGCTTGGCGATCCGGTCAAAGTGGGTGATCAAGTTGTCCAGCCGACCTAGAGGCGGTTTGAAAGAGGCGGCTTGAATAATTGCCGTTTGAATTCCATCGTGACGAATCGCCGTAGAAAACTGTCAAATCAAACTGTCAAATCAAACTGTCAAATCAAACTGTCAAATCAAACTGTCAAATCAAACTGTCAAATCGGCCGTTCGAGATTTATTGCGGCAGCATGGTTCCAAGCCGACGGGGCGAGGGAAACCGGCGTCGGAAGATTTGGTCTGCGCGGTTACCGCAGGCAAACTGGGCCGGACGCAAAAATCGCAAGATTGGTTGCTTCAGTTGATCGATTCACAGAGTTTAAGAACGGTCAAATTAGTGAATTTGGCGGCGGCCCAGTTTTTTTTTGAATCGCGACACATTTGGCCATCGCGAGTGTTTAAGATGGCAGGCAGAAATAGCCGAAAATCGGTTGTATCGATCTTAACGCAAAACGAACTTCCACTTGGTCTTTCTAACGATGCTAAAAAAATTCTTGCTTCCTTTCGCGATTTTCGTTTTTATAGCGCAAACCGTTTCAGCGCAAACCGACGCACCGCAGGCGGTCGATTATGCTCGAGACATTCAGCCCATCTTGGCGGAAAACTGTTTTGCCTGCCACGGTGTTGATCCTGAGACGCGAGCCCAAGATTTGCGGCTGGATATTCGTGAAGCCGCGATTGAAAGCGGCGCGATCGAACCCAATGACTCGGAAGCGAGTTCGGTCATCGATCGGGTTTACTCTGATGATCCCAGTACGATCATGCCTCCGCCTGAGTCGCATCGGAAGTTGACAGTTGAACAAAAGGATTTGTTGAAACGCTGGATCGACCAAGGCGCTGAATATTCGACGCATTGGTCATTGGTTGCTCCGACCAAAGCCGACCCGCCCAAGACCAAAGACAAGCAATGGGCTCGCAATGCGATCGATCGTTTTGTGTTAGCCGGTTTGGAAAACGCTCGGCTGCAGCCTGCCGCTGAAGCAGACGCTCGGACGATCTTTCGAAGGCTCTGCTTGGATATCACGGGCTTGCCGCCTGCAACGAAAGATTTGAATGCGTTTGTCAGCGACTACGCAGCCGACAGTGAATCAGCCATGTCCGGCTGGATTGACAAGCTGATGGATCGGCCGAGTTGGGGCGAACATCGGGCTCGTTACTGGCTGGACGCGGCTCGTTACGCGGACACTCACGGCATGCACTATGACAACTATCGCGAAATTTGGCCTTACCGAGATTGGGTGATTCGGTCCTTCAATAAAAACCAGCCCTACGATCAATTCACCGTCGAGCAACTCGCCGGAGATTTGCTCGACAGCCCGACGACCGACCAACTGATCGCGACCGGTTTCCAACGCTGCAATATGACGACCAATGAAGGTGGAACGATCGACGAAGAAAATCGAGCGATCTATGCGTCCGATCGGGTGCAGACCTTTGGCTGGGTTTATCTTGGATTAACGACCAACTGTTGCCAGTGTCACGACCACAAGTTCGACCCGATCACGATCAAGGACTACTACTCGCTGGCTGCATTTTTTAGAAACACGACCGAGCAAGCGAAAGACGGCAACGTGCCTGATGGGCGCGGCCCGACGATTAAAGTGCCAACGGCTGAAGATAAGGCACGATTGGCTCAGCTCCAACCTGCGATTGCCGCCGCGATGAAAGAGACAGCGGACTATCGCGCCGCGGCCAAGGATGCTTTTGATCAATGGCAAGCCAATGCGGAACGGGAGCCGAGTCCGCTGTCGAGCGAAGGGTTGGTTTTGAATTTGCCGTTGAACGAAGGCGAAGGAACGGAAGTTAAATCGCTGGGCACAACGTCTGAGGCGTTTAAGTTGCCCGAAAAAATCCAATGGAAAAAAGATGGCCGCATTGGTCCGTCGTTGGTCATTCAAAACAAGAAGACGATCGAGATTGGCGACGCGGGGGACTTCGATTTTGATCAAAGCTTCAGTTACGGTGCTTGGGTACGTTCGCCCAAAAATTCTAGCGGTTCGGCGATGCTGGCTAGGATGGATACGGCGAATAGTTTTCGAGGTTGGGATTTGTACCAGCAGAATCGACAGTACACGGTACACTTGATCGACAAGTGGCCTGGCAGTGTGTTCAAAGTTCATACAAAGCGTAAACGAGTTTTGAAAGACAAATGGCAACACGTGTTTGTGACTTATGATGGTTCCCGCAAAATCGAGGGGATCAAGATTTACGTCGATGGCAAGCTTGAAGAGACCGTTCACGAGAAAAACAATTTGGCAGAAAACGCGTCGCTGCGAACCAAAGTGCCGACTCGCGTTGGCAGTCGTCATGCCGATAGTTTGTTCAACAACGGGTCGGTTCAAGACGTTCGAATCTACGATCGCACTTTGTCCGGCGACGAAGTCCAAACTTTGGCCACGCAAGCGACGTTGGGAATCCTTGCGGTTGATGCGGCGGAACGAACGGAAGCTCAACAAAACCAATTGATGGATTTTTACTTGGAGAACGAGGATCCGGGGTACAAAAAACTGGCCGCGGCCGCGGCCAAGTTGGTTCGGCAAAAGAAAGCCATCGACAAACGAACGCCGATCACGCTGGTGCAAGTTGAAAAAAAGGGTCCGGCGAAAACTCGTCTGTTGATGCGAGGTGCCTACGATAAAAAAGGCGATGAAGTAACCGCGGCGCCGCCAGCGGTGTTGCACCCGCTTCCCAAAGACGCTCCGGCGAACCGATTGGGGTTGGCCGAGTGGGTCGTCGATGATGCCAATCCGTTGACCAGTCGAGTGACGGTGAATCGTTTTTGGCAGCAGATTTTTGGACAGGGGATCGTGGCGTCGACCGAGGACTTTGGCATCATGGGAACGCCGCCGTCGAATCAGGCTTTATTGGATTGGCTGGCCGTGGATTTCCGCGAGAGTGGTTGGGACGTGAAGCGTTGTTTCAAACAGATGTTGATGAGCAGCACTTACCGGCAGCTGGCAATCACCACGCCCGAAAAGTTGATTCGCGATCGCGATAATTCGTTGTTGTCTCGTGGGCCGCGTTTTCGAATGGATGCCGAAATGATTCGCGACTATGCCCTTTCGGCCAGCGGTTTGATTTCCAGAAAAATGTACGGTCCCGGAACGAAGTCGTACCAGCCGGACAATCTTTGGAATGTGGTGGGACTGCCGGGCGGCGATACTCGCGAATACAAACAAGATACCGGCGAGAATCTTTATCGGCGTAGTTTGTATGCGTTTTGGAAGCGGATGAGCCCGCCGCCGAACCTCGAAATTTTCAACGCGCCTTCACGCGAGGTTTGCACGGTACGGCGCGAACGTACCAATACGCCGTTGCAGGCGTTGGTGACGTTGAACGATCCGCAGTACGTCGAAGCCGCAAGAGTGCTGGCTGAAAACGCGTTGGTGGCCAGTGAAGGCAAAACAGACGCAGCGATCGAACACATCGCGATGAAGACCGTTTGCCGAAATTTTAATCAGACTGAAACAAAGATTGTTCAAGAAAGTCTTCAGCAATATCGCGATCGCTATTCGAAAAATGTTGACGCGGCGAAACAGTTGCTGGCGGTTGGCTCGCATCCGATCAGCAGTCAATTGGAAGCCAGCGAGTTGGCGGCATGGACCATGCTGTGCAATCAGATTTTGAATTTAGACGAAGTGCTCAACAAGTAAATCAAAGGACCCAACGAT
>CAZROJ010000019.1:0-22974 GCA_964601665.1 uncultured Pirellulaceae bacterium | reverse complement strand
AAAGGACCCAACGATGAATCCATTTGAACAATTTCGCGCGCTTCAAACGCGTCGCCACTTTCTGGCCGGCGGCAAACATTTGCTGGGCACTGCTGCGCTGGCTTCGCTGCTGGGTGGGCCGGCCGCGATCGCCAAAGCAAGTCCACTGTCCAGCGCCGCGGCGGCTCCTGAAGAGCGACAGCCGCACTTTCCAGCCAAAGCCAAACGCGTCATTTATTTGCACATGGTCGGCGGGCCGTCGCAGATGGATTTGTTCGACTACAAGCCGGGGATGCAGGACTACTACGACAAAGACTTGCCCGAGACGATCCGCAAAGGCCAACGCCTGACAACGATGACCAGCGGCCAAAAGCGTTTTCCGATTGCCCCGTCGAAATATAAATTTAAGCAGCGCGGCGAATGCGGGATGTGGATGAATTCGGAGCTGTTGCCATGGCTGGGGAAAAAAGCCGACGAAATTTGCTGGATGCGTTCGCTGCACACCGAAGCAATCAATCATGAACCCGCAATCGCGGCGATGCAAACCGGCAACGAAATCACGGGGCGACCGTGCATGGGATCGTGGGCTTCGTACGGTTTGGGATCGACCAACGAAAACCTGCCCGCGTTTGTTGTTTTGGTTGCCAAACCGACCAATCGCGAACAAGAACAAGCCATTTCATCGCGGCTGTGGAGCTCGGGCTATTTGCCCGGAAAGCACGCGGGTGTTTCGTTTCGAAGTTCGGGCGATCCAATTCTGTACATCAACAATCCGCCGGGGGTGTCTGACGAGATCCGAAAAATGACGATCGATAATCTGAATCGGATGAACCGTTTGAATTTTGAAGCGATCGGTGATCCAGAAACCAACACTCGGATTCAACAGTACGAAATGGCGTTTCGAATGCAAGCCAGCGTTCCCGAGCTGACGGATATCTCGACCGAGACCGAATCAACGTTGAAGCTCTACGGCGACGACGTGAAGAATCCGGGGTCGTTTGCGAATTCCGCACTGATGGCTCGGCGGCTGGCCGAACGCGGTGTTCGTTTTGTTCAGGTCTACCACAACAATTGGGACCATCATGGAAATTTGACCGGCCGAATGCCTTCGCAATGCAAGGATGTCGACCAGCCCTGTCATGGTTTGATGGAAGATTTGAAAAATCGAGGCATGCTGGATGACACGCTGATCATCTGGGGCGGCGAGTTTGGACGAACGATCTATTCGCAGGGCGGATTGTCAAAAACGAATTACGGTCGCGATCATCATCCGCGTTGTTTTTCGATGTGGATGGCGGGAGGCGGATCCAAAGGTGGACAGATCTACGGCAAGACGGATGATTTCAGTTACAACATCGTTGAAAACCCAATTCATATTCGCGATTTTCACGCCACGGTGTTGAAACTATTGGGATTTGATCACGAGCGATTTACTTATCGCTATCAGGGTTTGGATCAAAAGCTGACGGGCGTTGAGCCGGCGAAAGTGATCGATGATTTGATCGCATAGCGTAGGTGCAATTAGGCGAATCGTGTTTACTGTTTGAGCCGGCAACGCGGGCTGTGGGCCCTGTGATGATAAGGCTTAAGTGATGATAAGGTCTAATTGTCGACGCCCCAAGCTGGGGCCAGCGGTGCAGTGGGATTGCTGAAATGATTGACCAGTCGAGGTTTGCAGTTAGATTTGTCTTGCTGTGGCCCGGCCGCTTACGCGATCACGGCTCTTTTTTGAAAACGAAAAAAGGGAAGTCCGAAGACTTCCCTCTGAGAGATTAATGGTTGTGTCGTTTCGTGGTTGGTTTACCAGCGGCTGCCGCAGCCTGGTCGACCTTGGATGGGGAACCCGCCGCCGTGAAATCCGCCGCCGTAAATTGGTCGAGCGAAATTGTTCTGGCGAACGTTAAACTGTTGGAAGCCATTGATGCCGTGGCCAAATTGTTGGCGTGGCCCGAACTGTTGGAACTGTCCAAACTGTTGGAACTGTCCAAATTGTTGTCCGTGGCCGAACTGCCCGCCATAGAGGCGATTGTCTTTGGAGTTTCCGATCGCTCGACCTGTCGCTCCGCCGATCAAGCCACCGATGGCAGCACCGGCAAGAGGTCGGTCGCGGTTGGCTCCGACCAAGCCGCCGATGATAGCGCCAGCGATGGCTCCGTTTCTTGTACCGCGTTGCGTGAAATTTTGGGCTTGGACTTCTGGCACCATCATCATGGTGGCGGCGACAGCAAGGATTCCGTATTTGAGCATATTCATTGTTTTAACTTTCGTGAAAAACGTTGGGGGATGTTGCTTATCTGTAAATGCATCTGCCGTGCCAGTACAGCAAGGCCTGTAAATGCTGGTTTTCCCAAGGGAAACGCGATTTGCCCCGTGTTTTGCGGCTGCAAATTGATTACACCGCGCCAACAAAATGACACAGTTGAGCTGAAAGATTGCGAGAAGTCGCCGATCGCCTGCCATCTTTTTAGAATGACTCAGGAATAGTCACCTTGGCTCGGCAAGCTACCAACTTGAAGCGTTGACCGGCAATGTCGCTCGATTCTCCGAATCGTAAGCGTGCGGAGGCTTCCACGTGCAACCGGAACGCTGTTATTGAGCCGAGCCTTAGCGATTATCCCGAACCTCAAAATGCCCGAGGCGACCGCCGTCGGTTCAATCGTTGTGGGATAAGTCCTTGGCAGTAGGCTTCGTCAATGCCTGGCTGATCAAAACGACCGAGGGCCAGGTCGAGCATCCGCGGTCGGCTATTTGAAGAGTTCGCCGAGTCCCTTTTTGAGCAAATCTTTGGCGTCGGGTTTTGTTTGCGGTTGATTTGGCGTTGGAGGGCGTTGGCCGGGCAATAAGTTTTGCAGTTGGAATCCGCCGCCAGAATTTTCGCTCGGGCCAATTCCCAGTTTGTCCAAGCCCAAGTTTTTGTTCAGGCCTTCTTGAAGTTTGCCTTGCAGCTTGTTCAGGCCGCCATTGATTTTGTCGTTGAATTTTTGTTGATACTGATTGATCTTGGGCGTCAGTTTTTCTTGGACCGCTTGTTGGGCTGCCGAAGACGCAGCTTGCTTGATCAAGTCCTGTGAAAGCTGAGCCACCACCGATTTGTCGATTTGAGGTTGGGCGACCGTGCCGCCGATTGGAATTGTGATCGACTGCCCCTTCAAACCAGCTAAGTACTTTTCGCCGTCGATCCAATCATCCGCGATAGGAATCGATGCGGTCATTTGCAATGTTTGGTCAAAGCCGACGCTGCCGCTAGTGCGAATGGAAACGTCCTTGTGTGTGAAATCGACTTGCTTGTGATAGACGCGTTCGTCTTGGATCAAAAACGGTACCGATTGATCTTTCAGGCGAAGCGTGGTCCTGACGTTTCGATCTTCTGCCTCGGGTTTCAAAAGTTTTCGAATCTGCTTGACTGAATCCAGCAACTGTTCCGCCAGCGGGCCGGCACCGATCGCGGCTTGCGTTAACTGGACCGTGCCGCTGGCCTGCAGGTCCTCGGGCGATAGCAATGGAACACTGGCAGTGGCCACATCGATCGTTAAGTTGCCTTCGGCACTGGTCGCTTCGGCAGCAAGTGGAGCGACGTACTTGAGCCACTCACGTGCTGTTTCGGGCCGAAGTTGAACATTGTCGACAAGGCGAGTCCGAACAAGTTTTAATTCGGGGTTGGTCGTGCGAAAATCAATCGTGGGCGACATTTGAATGATGCCGCCAGCAAATGGAATTCCGTCGGTTGAAAGTTGAGCCACGCTTTCGTTGAGCGCCAGTTTGAAATCCGTCGAACCCACCGGCAAACCCAATACTTCGCCAGCGTCCCAGCCAACGGTCGCATTGGCGAATAAGGTTTTGGGAACCCAAGGCGTTGGTGACTGCGTAATGGATGGTTCGGCAAGTTCGTTTGGCAACGATCCGCCAGTTGGACTGGCCATAAACAAGGGTCCGCGAATCGTAAATCGTTGTGGTTTTTTGCCCGTGAATTTAAGCGAACCACCGGTCATCTCGTTCAGCAGTCCATTGATTTTGTTCCAGTCCGGCTGCCAAGCTCCGGTGACATCCAAATTCATTGATTGATACAAGTCGTCGACCTTGCCGGAGACGATTCCGCTTAGGCTTGAGCATTGCACGGCGGCGTTGTTCAGCGTCAACGCGTCAAAGTTGTGGTTGATTTTGATCCCACCGGTCAGTTTTACGTTGGCGTCTTGCCAGAGGGCGTTCCATTGTTTTGTCGCGGACGATGCCGTCTGCACAAGATTGGTTTGCGACGGAACTGCCATGACTTGGGTCGCCGCGGCCATATCGGTGATGTCGGTGTCGATCGTCAGGTTGATGCCGGTGGCGTCGGAAGCAAAGTTGACGGTTCCCTGCGCGTCGCCAAACCAAAAAATACTTTCATCAGTCGGAGACAGTTCAATCCAATCAGCAACGCGATTAACATTGGCTCGATAGGCAACATCCCCATTGATTCGAAGTTGGTTCGGGTACGAGATCACAAGATTTTGTCCGCGTGCAGAAATCGAATCGGCCACCACGTTCAGCGCCGGGATTTCCAAAGCGCCGGTGCGATAGACGTAGCGACCATTCAAATCGCCTTCGACGGAAGATTCAGCCGTTTGAATTCCATAACCGGCAAATCGAAAATCGTTGAATCGATATTCCGTATTTTGAAACTGAATATCGCTCGGCCCCAGCGTCACGTTCGATCGCAAGCTCATTTGGCCGTCGCCGTTGATCGGGCCCAGGTCGACAAAGTTTTTTAAATGGGCAAGCCAGCGATTAAGGTTTCCGGTGGCTAAGCATTGTGCCAGCCAAACTTCGGATGTGAACGCATCCGACACAGGCTGAGCCAGCACGGCGATGGCTTGCTCGGATCCCAAATCCATTTGGATTCGACCTTCGTTCAATTGCAACGCGGTCGATTGGTTGGGTAGTTTTTTGGTCAGGCCAACGCCCGTCAAACCGATTTGAATTTCGTTTGGTGCCCATCGAGGTAGCGCTCGCGATTCGATGACGGGGTTGGTGATTGCAAAGTTCCCAGTGATCTGAATTGGCGACTCTTGAAAGGCGACCCGTGTATTGTTCGCCGGTATATCGCCCACCAATCGCCAGCCAATGTTTCCCTTCATCAGGCCGGCCAGCGACGTTCCGTCTAAATCGACAAACTGGCCGACGCGTTCGGTCAACATTTTCAAATCGCCGTCGATATCGAATTGGGCTTCGCGCAGGTTGCCTTGGCCGGTGATGTTCAAAAAATCGGATTCGCAGCGGATGTTTTCGATCGCAAGTTGCTGGTTTTGTTCGGCGATCGTGCCGACCAAGCGCAGCGGTTTGGCCCAAACAATCTGCTTGCCCGATCGAGACGCAGCAAGATTTGCGGTGTCCATGTTGACGACCAAGCGACGCGTGCCGTTTGAATTGCGACTGTTGACTTGGAAGGTGACACTGCCTGACTGAACGTCGAGGTCCTGGTGAAGTTGCAGCGTGGATGGCAGCATTGTGATCATGCGAGCCAAATCCAATTGGCCGTCCATTTCGAATGGTGAATCCAAGAGGAGGCCGCTGGTGCCCAATTGTGAGATTTGCTGGACGTCGAAATTGCCGTTGGCGCGAACGCGACCCAAATCGCTCTTGAGTCGAAACTCGTTGGCGGAAACGAGTCGCGGGGTCAGCTGGAGATCGCCATTGCAAATCATGGATTGAATTTGAACTTGGTCTTGGTCGATCAGCGACGGGCAAGCAAAGAACGTTTCGCGGCAGTCGACATCTCTGACACTGATCGCAATCGATTGGTCGCTGGCGCTAAAGTTTCCTTGCAAGTTTCCGGACATGGTTCCGGAAACGGCTGTCGGACCCAGGACGCGTTCGATCGCAGGGCCAATGACGGACATCGGCAAGCGTTTCGTTTCCAAGGCGACGTCGATCGAATCCATCGTCAGTTGGCTCGCCCCAGCATCGATTTGGCCGATCAACGTGAGTGCGCCAGGCGGCAGCGGCGTGGGTTGGCCTTGGTTGTCAAGCGCTTGTGGAGTCACTCGAGCGGCCAGTTCGACCATCAGCGGAGCGTCAGCGCTGCCGGTTTGCACTCGACCATTGATTGAATCCAGCTTCCACGAACGACGAGGATCCATGCCTGCCAATTGGACTTGGCCATCAACAATGTTCAGCTCGACCTTGGGCATCGAGTCCGTCGATGTCGCGGTTGTGTCGATGGGCGTATCGGTTGGGGTGGTGGGCCGCAAGTAATTGACAAATGCGTCCTCGACATTGCTGCTGCTGGGGCTCATCTGGACAAAAACAATCGGTTGGTCGATCCGGACGACGCCGTAGTCATTGCCAGTGGCCATGGCGAACATTGTTTTATTGCTTTGGATTTTATCTGCTGTCAGCACGGTTTGTTGTTCGTCGTCGATAATCCGGATGCCGGATAATTCGACCGGTTGCAGCCACCCGGCAGAGAACTGATCGACCTGAATTGAACCTCGAACGTCGGCGGCAAAATAGTTGATCGCAGCTTGATGCAGCCCAAGCCAACCGACTAGATTCGGCAGAAAAAATAGCAAGGCGGCAAACATCAAAAACACGTACGGCCAGCGTCTCGGTTTTTTCAGACGCTGGCGAGACCGAGATCGTTGAGAATCGGTTCGTTGTTCATCCGTGTCAGCGTTGCGATTTCGTTTTTTTCGACCAAACATTGCGGCATCCTTGCCTTGGGGCGCGGCGGGGCTCCACGCGAGTTACGTATTGCGTGCTTATCTTGATGTCTTGCAACAGAAAAGGAGGAATCCAAGTTGCTCGAAACGTTGGGCGATAAGCGCTTCATGGTAGTTTAGAGAGCTTCCCAGACGGCGAAAAGGCGAATGCGACCGCTGAAAATCCAATTCGACGGTCGATTGGTCTTGGTACGGCTGGCAATGGTGTGCTGCTGCGTCGATGCAAATGATTTTGCAGATCGTCATTCCAGCAGAAAGCAGAAAGATGCTAGCGATAATTTTTTGAGGGCTCAATTTAGCGGCTGCCGTCGCCCAGCTCTTCGCCCGGCCCGTCGCTCGAGCGAAACTACTGGGCGGCGGTCCCCAAACGGAAAACTCGATCCATGTTGGCGGAAACTTCTTTCAAGCGATTCAGGTCGCCGCCGCCTACTTCGGCTGCCGCCCAGCCGTAGTAATTGATCTGTTTCAAAGCCTTACGGACGTCGGCCCAGTCGAGGTCCCCGGCGCCGATTTTCGTGAACTTGCTGTTGGCACGATTGAAGCCTTTCAAGTCCAGTTTGACCACGCGACGTCCGAGCTGGCGGATCCAATCGCCCATGCTGCCGTATTTCCAGTGGTTACCAATGTCGAACTGCATGCCGACCCAAGGCGAATTCAGTTCGTCGACAAACCGAACAAATTTTTCAGCAGATTGTTGGTGATCGCCGTCGTGATCGTAGAGAAACTTGTTCCAAACATTTTCGATCGCGATGTAGACGCCCAATTCGGCGCACAGCGGCAACGCTTGCGAGATATTGTCGATCGCTCGTTTCCAAATTTCATCTTCGGGTCCGTCTTGACCATGGCCCACGACCAGCAGCGCCGTGTTGCCGCCGACGGCGTGAGTGTCTCGAATTGACGTTTGCAAATCCGCCAAGGCTTGTTTTCGAACGGCGGCGTCGGGGCTGGTGTGACGAGTTTTCCAATGAGTAGAGCAAACGGTTCCGTCAACGGGCAGGCCGGATTCTTCGATCGCGGTTTGGGTGTCGGCTACGTTCATGCCCGGCGAGTCCATTTCGATGCCGACAAAACCAGCCTCTTTGGCGGCTTTGAATTTATCCGTCAGCGATCCTTTGACACCCACCATCCCAATTTTTAGCGTCTTGTAGATTCGCCCTTCCAGCGAGACGTCATCGGCTTGGGAGGAATTGATAGCGGTGCTGGCCAGCAGGTTCGTGTTGGGCAGTTGAGAACCAATCACGGCTGTTGAGGCGACGGCCGATGCGCTGGCAACAAATTGCCGACGATTATATTTAGGACGATTATATTTAAGATGATTGGCGGACTCGGACATGCGAAGATCCATGGTTAGGTTGGTGTCGTGAATGTTGACGCCAGTTTAACAAAGTTGTTCCGTGAATGCTTGGTGTTTGCTGTGGGAGAAATTCCCCGACCGTGCGGTTGGGTTATTTTATTTGTAGTTTTGACAGCGGCACCGAATGTTTTACTTGAACTTTGCCGGCGACGTCGATGATTTTCATGTCCGTCGTGTCGCCGTAAATATTGTCGCCAAGGTAGACGAACAGATCCGGTTGCTCGGCGACCACGGTGTCGAGAACCGGTTGGTCGTGGTCTTGGTGGCCGCAGGAGCCAAAAGCTATTTTAGAAATGACGCCTTTGATTTGGCCGGAGTCGCGAATGACTGGGCCGTCTTGGGCAAAGCCGGCGCGCTGAACCAGCAGCAATATCAAAACCAAACCGGCGAAGTAAAATCCAATCGAGCGTCGTTGTGGCAACATCTGAATTCTCGCTTGTTTTTTTTGATTTGATCGACGTTTTAATCCGCTGTTAATCATTCACGGCTGCCAGCATGGTTTTCGCGAAGCTGTCAACATCGGCGAGGACGTCCTCGGTCGCAGTGCCCTCGGACGCGGCAGCGATCCGCCGGACGATGGCCGAGCCAACGATCATGCCATCGCAAACGGGCTTGAGCAATTCGACTTGGTCGGGTCCGCTGATGCCGAAGCCGACGCAAATTGGTAGGTCCGTTTGAGTTCGGAGCCATTTTAGATTGTCAGCCAGTTCAACTGGCATCTCCGTCCGTTCGCCCGTGATACCGGTGACCGAAACGTAGTAGATGAAGCCGGTTGTCTGTTGGGCAATCTGGATCGCTCGTTCTTTGCTGGTGGTCGGCGTGATCAGTTGAATCAAACTAAAATCTCGCTGTCCGCACTTGGCAGCAAATTCGCCCGATTCATCGATTGGCATATCGGGAACGATCGCCCCTGAGATGCCCGCGGCAATGGCTTGGTCTAAAAAGCTGTCCAGCCCCAAGCGATAAACGATCGCGTAACTGACCATGGTCACGATCGGCATGGAGACCTCGGCCGTGACTTCTTTTGCCATGGCAAAAATGTTTTCAAGCTTGCTGCCGTTGTTCAAGGCCCGCGTGTACGACGCTTGGATCACCGGCCCATCGGCAATCGGGTCGCTGTAGGGGATTCCCAGTTCAACCAAATGGCAACCGGCGGCGTCCAACTTTTTGATCAGCGACTTGGTGGTTGCTAGATCAGGATCGCCGGCGGTAACGAAAGGCATGAACGCCTTGCGGTTTTCGGATTTGAGTTTTTGAAAGAGAGCGTCGATGGCCGACATGGAAGGTCCGTATGAGTTGAAATTATTGATCGGGTTTTGGGTTGGGCGATTAGGCGTTGCCAAGTTCGCTGCGTAGCCGCTGAATCTCAGCGGCGTCTTTGTCACCTCGCCCCGATAGACAGATCATGACGATTTCGTCTTTGCCGCGTTCTTTGGCGACTTCGATACCGGTGGCGATGGCGTGCGAAGTTTCCAGCGCCGGCAAAATTCCTTCGGTCCGCGCGACCAAGTCAAACGCGGCCAGCGCGTCGTCGTCGCGGCAAGCGCGATATTCAACGCGGCCGGTCGATTTCCAGTGGGAGTGTTCGGGGCCGACGCCGGGATAGTCCAACCCGGCCGATGCCGAGTGAACATCGTCGGTTTGTCCGTCGCCGTCTTGAAGGACGTAGCTAAAGCTGCCGTGCAGCACGCCGGGCTTTCCAAAAGACAGGCTGGATGCGTGTTGGCCGGGCGACTCATTTTTACCGCCGGCTTCGACGCCAATCAAAGGCACATCGGTATTTGCGACGAAGGGGTAAAACATGCCCGCCGCGTTGCTGCCACCGCCGACGCACGCGACCACGGCGTCGGGCAAGCGGCCAAAGCGTTCTTGCGATTGATCGATTGTTTCTCGACCGATGACAGATTGAAAGTCGCGAACGATTTTTGGAAACGGATGCGGGCCAACGACCGAGCCCAGAATGTAATGCGTATCCTTAACGCTGCTCATCCAGTCTCGCATGGCTTCGTTGACCGCGTCGCGTAAAGTTCGCGAGCCCGTGGTGACGGGCCGAATTTCTGCGCCCAGCAATCGCATGCTTTGAACGTTAGGCGATTGCCGGCGGACGTCTTCTTCGCCCATGTAAACAATACAGGGCAAGCCAAAATGAGCACATGCGGTTGCGGTGGCAACGCCGTGCTGGCCGGCGCCGGTTTCGGCGATCACACGCGTCTTGCCCATTCGCAGGGTCAGCAGCGCTTGGCCGAGCGTACTGTTGATCTTGTGAGCACCGGTGTGGTTGAGGTCTTCACGCTTGAACCAAATCTGAGCACCGCCGGCGGCTTCGGTCAGACGTTTGGCAAAATAGAGCGGAGACGATCGTCCAACAAAATCTCGCAGCAGGCCGTCGAGCTCTTTTTGGAACGTCGGATCCTCGGTGGCTTTGTTGTATTCGTCTTCCAGTTGGTCCAAGGCGGCGACGAGCGTTTCGGGAACGAAGCGTCCGCCGAACTGGCCAAAGCGACCGTTTTCGTCAGGCAAACTCGCGTCGGGGCTGGGTTGGGGCAAAAATTGAGTGGGCATATCGTTCCAATAAAATAAAGCAGCACCGATTGTGGAAACCACTCGCTAAACCGTCAAGAGTTTGAATTCTTGCCGCGACTTTTTGACCCAAAGAAAACCGAATAAAGGCTCGATGGGACGTGACAATGCCGAGTTTTAAGGGTGGTCAGAATTGAGCCCGGCAAGCAGTCGCGTTGCCGCCTTGAAACCACTGTCGATACAAGCGGGAATTCCGACGCCACGATAACTGTTTCCAGCCAATTGAATACCCGGCAGCCCGTCGACCAGCGACTCGATTTGAGCGACGCGGTCCAAATGGCCGATCGTGTACTGTGGCATGCAGTTTCGCCAGCGATAGACCTTGGTCCACTCGGCACCGCCGGACAGCTGGGCGGTTTGCTGCAATTCGTTCACCGAAAGTTCGGCAAGTTTGTCATCGGCCAGATCAACAAGCGGAGCATTCAAGGCACCGCCGATAAAGCTACGTACGAGCATTTTGCCCTCTGGCGCGCGGCCGGGAAATTTATTGCTGCTGAAACTACTGGCGATCACCGGCCGGCCGAGCGAATGAGGGACGATGATTCCGTAACCGGAGAAATTTTCGCCCGCGGGTGGTTTCCAGCCAAACTGAATTTGGTCAAAGGCTTGGACCACGATCGCGGAACTGGCGGCAGTAATTGTTGCCAGTGTCTGGCCAAGCGACGACGAGGTAGGTTTTAAAAGTTCGCCTGCAGTTCTGGCTGAAGTCGCCAACACAATGCCATCGAAGTCAAAAGAATCCGTTGCTGTTTTGATTTGCCAACCGCCTGCTACCTTTTCGGCCGAAGTCACTTTTTGGTTTGTCAGCATTTGAGTCGATTCTAGGGCTTCGACCATCCAATCGATCAGCGAACCGATACCATCTTTTGGAGCTCGGAAAAGTCCGTATCTCGCACCACTGGTGGCGGCTGAAGCGGTCCCGTTTTTCGTTTTGGCTTTGGCCGCGCCGATCAAGCTGCCATGTTCTTGTTCCATATCCAAAAAACGCTTCATCGTGGCGTTCATGCTCAGCATTTTTGGGTCGGCGGTATAAATGCCACCGGCCAATGGCTGGATCAGTCGATCAAAAACTTCGCGACCAAATCGCCGGATCGCAAAGTCTTCCAGGCTCTCGTCGTCGGTCGAAGTTTTTGCTGGCACGGATTCTTCTTGCAGGAAGCGTTCTTTGCCATCTGCGGACAGAATATTGGAAGCAAGCACCGCGTCGACGTCACTAGGGAGCATCAACGACAGACCGCGCGGAATGGGTTCGATGCCGTGGTCCGTCGAAACGTAGGCTCGGTCTGGCGTTGGCAGTGTCGTCAGGAGTTCATTTTCGCGGCCCAATCGTTTGACTAAGTCCAACGCGGTAGATGGATCGGTGGTGAACATGTCAGCGCTGTGTTCGATCGTGAAGCCAACGTGGGCTTCGCTGCGAAGCACGCCGCCCAAGCGTTCGGATCCTTCGAACAGCACGGTTTGTAGATCTTTGGATAGTCGCTCGAGCTCCAGTGCGGCCGCGATGCCTGCGATGCCACCGCCGATGATAGCAATTCGTTTCATGTTGTTATTTCGTTTGATCGTCGCAATTGCAGAAGAAAGCGGAAGTTTGACGGGGCGTCGCGCAATATGACTTTACCGATTAGTTAAAAAATGGCGAATGTTCTGTCTGTAACATTCGTTTTATCGTGTTTGACTTGTTTGGACGGATTAATCAGTCAACAGATACTATCAAAACATGCGATACAACAGTCAAACTCCACTTTTAGACTCGGCCGAGGCGTTCGTCAAAGCCAAGTTGCATTTTCGGCGGGTCCTTGATGGCTCGAATCCAATGAATCACAGCCTAACTGCAAAAAAACAGCGACTTAACTACTTGTTGACGACTTTGTGGGAATACAAAGTTCTGTGGATCGCGCCTGCGATTTTAGGCTTTGTTCTTGCTGCGGCTTACGCGTTTTTATTGCGGCCGGAGACTTGGACAGCGCGGCAATCATATACTGTCCGTGACGATACGCTGGGCCAGGCGTTCAAGCCTGGACGTTTTGAATCTCAAGAGTCGTTGCAGTCCGCTCAAGAAACCATTCTCGAAGTCGCTCGGCGTCCGTCGGTGGTGCGTAATGTTTTGGAAAAACTTGGGCCGATATCGGGTTGGAATGGCGAAAACTGGATCACCGATGAATTGATCGAGGAAACGCAAGACGATATCAATTTCAGCGCACCCAACGGAGCTGAATTTGGAACGACCGAAGCGATTGTGCTTACCGCGAAAGCTTCGTCTCGAGATCGCTCACGGAAGTTTATTGAGCTCCTATCCGAAGAAGTCATCGCGCAGGTGAATCGAGTTCGTTCGTTGCGGCTGGCATCCATGGAACAGGAATTAGAGCAGGCGTACAACGGTGCTGCTGAATCACAGCAAGAGGCCATGAATCGACTGGCGGAATTGGATGAAAGATTGACGCCGGAGTTTGGTGTCATCAATTCATTCAATGATGGTCGGAATCAGAATTCTCCAGCCGAGCAAGAAATCGCGGACATCAAAACGGAGCTTCGTCAGAAAAAAGCTGAGCTTGAAAAGGCGGAGACCATTTTGTTAGCACTTCACCGCGCCGCCGAAAGCCCGGAAGATTCGGATTTGAGTAGTTCGGTTTTAAAAGAACTGACCAGTTTGGACAAAATGTACGACGACTTGGCCAAGTTTAGAAACGACTTGGCGATCGCTCAAGGTAATTTCCGAGATCGCTATGGCCCCGTCCAAACGCTCAAGTACGCAATTGACATTCAACAAAAAGGAATTCGGAAAGAACTGAGCAGTGAAATATCCGGCGTTCAGGCGGACATTGCGATGTTCAACAAGCAGATAGAAACCAAGGCGAATCAAATCGAAACTTTGGAATCTCGTCTAATTGAGTTGAGCAAATATCGGGCCGAGTACCTTTCGTTATTCGCTCAAGTCAGAGAGCTGACGGACGCCGCTTTGCGAGCCAAGACGACCTGGCGAAAGACCAAATCGCTGGCCGAATCGGCAAGTTCGGTGGGCCTGATGACGCCAATGGATGTTGCCCAAGTTTCCTCGCGACCCGATGGCGTTGGCAAAAAAGTTTTCGTTTTGGCCGGCGTGCTGGGCGGACTGATGATCGGCATTGGGCTTGTATTGTTACTAGCTCCAGGAATGGATGACGATCTGGCGCACGAACACAACGGCTCCCCTGAGCCATTGCCACCGATGGGCTCCGGAACGAATTCGAGCAACTCGCGACCAGAGTCCCGGCCAGTGACGTCACCCAACACCCACACGGATTACTCGTCGCCACTAACGGCTTCGCTGGGAACAAAGCAACCGTCAGCGGCTCCCGTTTCGCCAGTGTCAGCAGCGAAAGCGACCGCATTGGCGGCTTCGCAATTGCCCATGACCGAACGTGCGAATTCGCCAATGCCGACGGCGACGACAGCGAATAAACCGGTGCAGGTGAAACCCGTCCAGCAAGCAAAACACCACGAAAAAGCACCGACTGATTCGTTGAAACGCGATGACACCGCTCAGCCGTATAAAGCACGGCCTGTCGATCTGATTAAGTCCGCTCAACAGGACGATGGATTTGTCCAAGTGAAGCCCGTGGAAAAAGCGGACGCAGCACCTGTTAAAAAAGCAACCACCCAACCTACGTTCACTTCGGAAACGCCGGCTGGCCAACCACCAAAAGCGAAGGCCAAATCGTCACCACGCAAAGACAATCCGTTTTTGCGAGCGGTCGCTAAATCAGAGCCGACGGAGACCAAGTCGACGGACACCACTAACATTCCAGATTTGAGCAAGACGGGTCGACAGAAAAGCGACGACAGCAAACGAGATGTTCCGTTGACGATTCCGATGCCTCCTTCGGCACTGCGAACGTCGGAACCAACGATAGAAATGGACCAGATGCCCAACGGTGTTGGAACAACCGAAGGGGGGATTCCAGAACAAATTAGAAAGCTTGCGGAATCGATCCAGCAATTCGGGTCAACCAATTCAGCTGAATAGCAGCTGTTTGGTGAGTTAGGAATTTGTACCGGCTGTCAACGGTGGTTCACGTTTTTTCCGGTGAGTCACCCAAACCGTAGCGGCCACGAAACTGTTCGGCTGGATATTTGAGCTGATTCTTTTCCATCTTTGCATACACGGCTGATGTAATGTCAATGTTTAGGCTGTTGGCAATGGAAAACGCGTAACACAGAACATCCGCCAACTCTTCGCCTACATCGTGTTTGGTTTCATCGTTGATCGCTTGTGACTGTTCGGTCGTGAGCCACTGAAAATGTTCCATCAATTCCGCGGCCTCAATCGACAGCGACATCGCAAGGTTTTTGGGCGAATGAAATTGATGCCAATCGCGTTCGGAAACAAATTGCTCCATTAAATCGCGAAGCGTCTGAACGGTGGTATTGGAATCTGATAGTTCAGACATGACAAATTTCGGGTTATTGATTTTGAGTGTAGCTGCGTAAAAAAGTTTTAAAGGCTTTGACCCACGCGCTTTCATAGCGATACGGATTGCAGAGCATCGCGATAGTTCGCATGGGTTTGTCGCCAGAAAACGATCGGTAGACGCGGCGTTCGCTGGCGTCGATTCGGGCTGCCATTTTCGGCACCATCGAGATGCCGTGGCTGAGTGAGACCAATTCTTGCACGGTTGCCAACTGACTGGTGCGTTCGACTGAAATCGGTTGCAGCGATTCACGTTTGCAAAAAGTTTGGATGTTGTCCGAAAGGCAATGGGCTTGATCGAGCATCACAAAGGGGAAATCGGTCACATCGACCAGTTTAATATTGTCTTTCTTTTCCAGCGGATGGCCGTTTGGAATTATCAAGACGAGTTCTTCGTCAAACAAGGGTTCGGTGTCCAAGTATTTCGCTTCGACAGGTAAGGCCAGCACGGCCAAGTCCACTTCACCGTGACTGCACATTTTGATGATGTTCTGCGTTGTGTCCTCTTGGACCAAAACCGAAATGTTAGGGTGCGCTTCGCGGAAATCCCGCAGCACTTCGGGCAAGTAGTAAGGTGCAATCGTCGGTATGACCGCCAGTCGAACGCGGCCTGATTTTCCTGATTCGGTGATTTCCGAAAACGTGTCATCCACTAAAGACAAAATCTGTTCTGCTCGCCCCAATAGCAATTCGCCCAAATCAGTCAGAACCACCTCGCGCGGTTTACGTTCAAACAAAGGTTGGCCGACCACGGCTTCTAATTTTTGGATCGACCGCGAGAGCGACGATTGTCCGACGTTCAGTTCTTCGGCTGCTCGCGAGAAATTTCGCGTACGTGCGACGGCCACGAAGTTGGACAATTGTTGGAGGTCGAGTTTTGGAGTCATGGGTTTGGCAGGGTCGCTCAATGATCGAAAAGTCGATTGATTGTTTTCCAGCTTCGCCTCGGGGCTCGGCCTGGGAGTTTAGAGCTTATCGCACAACTAGTGAGCCGACGACGCTAGCCGCGGGCATTTTGAGTTTTGGGAAAAGCACTTATTCTTGGCCGTCATCCAGTTGCCAGCGGCAGTAGAGAACGGCAACCATGGTGGCGACAAGTTGCACGACAACAAACGGCAGTACGTCGCTGGGCCGAATGCCCGCGAAGGTGTTTGACAAACAACGGGAAATCGCGACCGCTGGGTTGGCAAACGATGTCGACGCGGTGAACCAATACGCGGCCGTGATGTAGAGTCCCACCACCCAGGCAACGGAATCCTTGTTTGTCTTGATCGCGATAAAGATGGCGGCAACCAATCCAAAGGTGGCGACGCCTTCGGAGATCCATTGTCCCATTCCGGTTCGCTGTTTGACCGACAGTTGCAGGATCGATTGATCGAACATGGCATGGGCCAACCACACGCCAAGAATCGCAGCCACGATTTGGACAAGCACGAACAAACCAAACTCTCGCCAACTGATATCGCCTTTGATAGCAAAAGCCAAAGAAACCGCTGGATTAAAATGAGCCCCTGAGATCGGTCCGAACATCGTTATCAAGACGTACAAAATGGCACCTGTGGGCAACGTATTGCCAAGCAACGCAATGGCTACGTTTCCGCCGGCAAGCGAATCTCCCATGATTCCAGAGCCGATTACCGTTGCCAGTAGCAGCAACGTGCCGACGGCTTCAGCGGCCAGACGTTGCGGCAAAGAGTAGGTTGGCATTGATGAAGCCATTTGAATTCTAAGGCGTCAATTGAAATTCCGAAGTGACAATGTCGAAATCCAATTTGGTTTCTGACGAGGCTTGTCCAAGTGGTTTGGATCGGCGACCCGCGTGGGCCTGATCAAAGTTCAGCTGATCGCCAGGTTTTGTGTAACGCCAGGTTTTGTAGCGAAGCGAAATCCAAGCGGTAGGCAACGATCAAACAATTATCACGAGTGCTTGGTTCCAATTAAAAATTCGGATTGGGGCTTTGAGCCGCTTTGGCGATCGCCACGGTTGTCGTGAGATAACCGAAGCTTTCCGGCTAACCCTAAAATCGAATTGCAACGCTGCACTAGCGAAGCATTAGTGTTTGAAACTCGGAGGTGTTCCACGGGAATCCGCCAAACGGGAAACTGGGGCTATAAGTCCGCAAGACACCCAACAGGTAAAAGATCGCAAACACGATAAACAACAACGACAGTAACAACATCACGTTGTAGAGATCCATGCCAAGGATTTGTTCTTTGATGCTTTTCTTTTGTTCGCCACTGTCATCGGCTGCTGTGGCCATGGGCGTATCGTCAGTCGCCTGGCCGATCTGATCTTGGTCGATTTCTGGGTCGATGATTTCCGACATGGTGAGCACTAGCCTGCGTAGCTGAAAAACAAAATCGATGCGGTGGTCAAAAACAAAAACGAAAGCAACAGCATCATGGTGTAAACGCTGAAGCCCTGTTTTTTGTACTGCGGCACGGGTTCCATCGACATCGGCTGCGAAGCATCTTCGCCCGGTTGATCGAACATGGGTTCATCAATAGAGCTTGGTTGAGACATTGTCGCCCTCTCGTACGATATCGTTCATCAATCCTTTGACGACTTGCAGAACCGACTGGTTGTTTTCAGCCTCGAGGACTTTGCCCGTGCCGACGTATCGGTTGCTGCGGTAGATGTCCAATTCATGGCCTTTGCGAAGTCCATCGTCTTGGCCAGCCATGATCAAAAACTTGTCGCCACTTTTGCCAACGGCGGCAACAACGGCTTCAACCTTTGGCGGAATCGCCTGAGTTGGATCTTCAACATTGACGCCCAAGATCTTGGTTGCTTTTTGAAATTTGGCCAGCGTGGCAGCCATGTCTTGATTCTTTTGCTGCAGCTGTTTGATCGAGCTGTTTTGTTCGACAACGGTTTCTTCGAAAACGCGGTTGTCACGGAACTCGTTGGCAATGTCTTGAACGAGCTGAGTATTATTAGCGCGGATCGCGGCCAGTTGTTTGTCTTGGGCGGTCAGTCGAGCGTGAGCTTCATTGAATTCGCGCTGCAACGTTTGAGCGATTTGCAGACGCTGATTGAGTTCGGCTGACTTCTGCGCCAATTCGTCTTTGGCCAGCTTCAGTTGCGATTGCAGATGAGCCAACTCTTGGGCACGCGAAGCCTGTTCCGAGGCAATCTTTTGTTCAAGATTTACGGTTGTGCCGCGAAGCAAATCGATGTTGCGAGTCGCCGCTTGGGCTTTCGCTTTTTGTTCGTCCGCAACTGATTTCCATTCGCGGTCAGAGGCACCCACCATGATGGCGATCACCAAAAACACGACACTAAGAAGGAAAATCAGAAAGGTGAAAATCTTACCCATCAAGTTCATCAAGGCACCTCGTGTAGCACGACCAAAGGTCGATCGGGTCTGTCAACGTTGAAACAAATATTGCGATCGGCAGTCAAAATAGGCCGCTTGGGTCCACTTTGCCAGCATGTCCAACAACGCAAAAATTATAGTCACGGATTCCAGTCGTGCCATTGAAAAACACGATTTACAGTGAAACCCAGCTTTTTTGCGCCCAGTCACTTAGGCTCGCAAGTCTCGGGTCGATCGGAAGAACCAAACTAGACGCGGGTTTTGATCGCGAATCGGGCTCCTATCGACTCTCCTTCGGGGTATCGACTGCGGCGGCGGGGATCGACGAACTTAACACGTTAAAGCCCTCGTTTTTAACATGCACCGTGTCGATTCAGGCTCAGGATTGTCATAATCGATACAGACGTTCAATTTGCAGGGATAGCGTTTGAGGGCATGCCGCAGCTGAACGAATCGCAAATTTTTCGCAATCGGGCTCATGCCCGGCCCTGCGGCTAAGTGCCGTTGAACGAATTGCTCTGGTTGTTGGTTGGTGTCCAGCCGTTGATTGATGTCCAGCCAGTCGAGATCAGGATCCGATGACATCCGAGTAGGCCATGAACAAAGAATCGGCAGCGTCGAACATGTGGACCAACAATGCCGCTCGAGCCCACATGCCGTTTCGGGCTTGGCGAAAGTACATCGCCCGTGGGTCGGCATCGATTTGAACAGGAATTTCTTGAACAACGCTGTCTCGCGGAAACGGATGCAGGATCGGGACGTATTCCTTCATCTTTTGCACACGCTCAGGGGTCAATTGAAACGGTTTCAAATCCAGCGAGGCAATCTCGGACTCGGCCGACGCCGAATTATGTTCGCGTTGAATTCGAGTCATGTACATGCAATCGATCTGTGACAACAAAGGTTCGCCCTCGTGCGTCGCATCCAAACTGTCAAACTCAAAAACCTTGACACCCGCTTTGGTCAAACGCTGTTTTAAGCGATCGTCCAAGCGCAGGTCGTCTTGCGGCGGCGAGACAAAAAACATTCGCACGTTTGAATATTGCGAAAGCACATCTGCTAATGATCGAACCGTGCGGCCGCGGCCAAGGTCGCCGCAAAACGCATAAGTCTTATTGTCCAGACCGCTGGTCAAGCCTGGGTATCGTTGCTGCAGCATGGTCAGACGAGAGACTCGACTGACCGAGGTTTCGTCGAAATCAAAAGTTCGAGTAATCGTGTACGCGTCCAAAAGTGCCTGCGTTGGATGTTCGTCACTGCCGGCTCCGGCATTGATGATCGGAACCGAACGATTCTGATGCCGTTCCAGATCGTTCATCAAGTAGGCGCATCCTTCGGCGTAATTGCTAACCTGTGAGCGCATGATGATGACGTCGAAGTAGCTGCTGAACATTCGAATGGAATCGAATTTGGATTCGCGTTTGACCTCGGAAGATGTTTTCGGATCACGAACTTCGTTACAAGTAATGCCCAGAATTTGGCAAGCGGCCATGAAGGACAGAAAGGTCCGCGTTGACGGCTGAGTAAAATAAAGCATCGCGCGACGGTGAGCCAGCAGTTCACGCAGGCGACGATTGCCGTCGGGGTCGCGCGAAAGTCGTCGAATCAAATCGGCGGAGCGAAAGAGTTTGCCAAGAAGTCGTTTGTTGAGCTGACTACCAAAAATCAGGTGCTTGAGACGACCGTTTCGCTGCATTTCCTGAGTTTTGTCTTCAATGGGGCGATCCATTAAAGCTTCGTATTCAGCAAACTCCTGCATGGTGGATCCTCTGTTGGGTTGAAGCGAATATCGCCCGTTGAAATTGATTTATAAAACGTTTTGAATCGCCAGCCGTTTCGCACCGACTTCCGGCTGATATTTTTAATGTCTAAACGGAGTTTATAAAACGAGTGCAGCGTGAAAGCTGGAAATTTGTTTTGGTCGATTGGCGATTGTTGCATTGGGGAATGCTGCCTTGGGGTATTGATCGATTGAGCAATTCTGATCAGCCGATGGCGTTAGCCATGGGCTACCCCGGGTAAAGTTGGCGTGTCAGGGCTCGCGGCTCAGTAAATCAGCTCGTGGCTAGTGCTGCGTCAAAGCTTAGTTTTAGGATTGGGGGTAAATCATGAATGGCGTTTCGAGTTGATTTTCGCCAGTTCAAATGCTGGATTGGAAACGTGGAATCCCCAATCTATACCTTTGACAAAGCACTAGTGCCTTTGGATCGTCAGGGCCTCAGCGAGCTCAGCCGACTTGGTTGTTGACTACAAAAAAAGCTCGGCAGGTTGCCGAGCTTAATTTGGTTGCCGCCAAAAGGTAAGTTTCAACTCAAGTAGCTGAGAGCTTTCGCAGCAGACTTAGTTCGACACGGCCGAGTAACCTTGCTGAAACTGTCGAGCTGAAGTACGAGTGCGGGAAAAATTCGACTCTTGCGAAACGTTGTTCGGAAGTCGATTGAGATTTCGTCGAGCCGTTTGGATTCCGATTCTCAAACCGTTGTCGTTCGTCAGGTCCGCCGTGTCACCGGCAGGTTTTGCGGCGTCGTGAATTTCAACATCCGCCGCCACGCCGATTTGGTTGATGGCTTTGCCCGTCGGCGAATAAAATTTGGCCGTAGTCAAACGCACGCCGCCGCCGGAAATGTTCAACGGAAAGATTCCTTGAACGGATCCTTTGCCATAACTGCGGTGGCCAACGATGACGCCTCGATCATGATCGCGAATCGCAGCTGCGAAAATTTCGCTGGCACTGGCCGAGTTTTCATCGACCAAAACAACCAGAGGCACTCGCCAAGTGTTTGCCGCTTTGGCTCGATGTACAAAATCTTCCATCGGGTTTCGGCCTTTGGTGGAAACGATAATTCCGCTGTGGATAAATCGATCTGCCACTTCCACCGATGCGGGCAACAAGCCGCCAGGATTGCCGCGAAGATCAACAATCAACGACCGCATCCCTTCTCGGCTCAACTTCCACATCGCCGCATCAAAATCACGAGCGGTTGTTTTTTGAAAGTTGGTCAATTGGATGTAGCCGATTCCAGATTCCTCATCCACGATTCCAACTTGATCAACGCTGGGAATTTCAACTCGTCGACGCTCGAGCTTTAACGTCTGCGGTCCGTTGCCACGATCGAGCGTTACCGAAACCAGCGAGCCTTCCGGGCCACGCATCAGGTCGGCCACGCGATCGCTGCCTTTGGTGCTGACCGATTGGCCGTCCACGGCAATCACTTTGTCGCCGCTGACAATGCCGCCTTGGCTGGCCGAACCGCCACGGATGACATTGATGATTTCCAGGTGGTCGGCGTGCGTTCGAAGTTCGACGCCCAAGCCGACAAAGTTGCCTTCGATCTGGGACATGGTTTCGCCGTACTGAGCACTCGACATGAACGCCGAATACGGATCCAACGCAGAGATGGCTCCGCAAACGAATTCGTAGATCGTGGCCTGAGGAGACAAGTTGATGGACGATTCCAGATCCTGTGACAACTGAATCGCCACATCGTAGGCTTGGTTTCGGTTGTTGACGCGGACATTTTTGAGTCGTTGACGTGTCTGAAGAATCGAGTTGTGAATTTGTTCGGTTGACGCGTTTGGCAGATTGATCGCCTGAAATTCGGGAGACATCAACGCCACTTCAAGGCTGGTCAAACCAAAGCTGGCGATTTCAGCCCACTTGGGTTGGTCAACGTAGTAAGACTGAACCTTCAGTAAGATTTCCGAGTAAACTCCGGCGGCTTTGTCGACGTCAGTCGTTTCGATTGTTTTGATGAAGCTGCTGTCGGCGTATCTTCGCTGCACATCGTAGTGGATGCGAGCTACAGATCGGCGGTTTCGTAGCGATCGGTTTTCTGGGTGTTTTCGAACAGCTTGTTGGTAGAGCGAAAGCGCTTCGCCCCACTGTTTTTCGGCCTCTAATTTTTTACCTTTGCCGAGGATTGCTTCGGCAGGTTCGAAGGCGGGTTGGGAGGTTTGAGGAGTCGCGACGAGCGTGCCCGCGGTCAGGCAAACAAACGCAGTAAGAATTAGGGTTTTGTAAACGATCCGGCGAACGACAGTCCGGCCGGCATTGCAGGCGCTGTCGAGAGAAAATTTGAAGTCATCCATACTGTACTTTGCCATCCTTCGGAGGTGACTCAACAAACTTCTGCTCGCCACGAAAATTGGGGAGCGAAGCAAGCAGTTGTTTTTGAGTCCAATCAGGAACCGGCCCTGCACACATCCGTAGTTGCGAGCAAAATAGACCGGTGAAAAATAGATCACGTTTTTACCGCAGTCAAAAAAATTCAAACATCTTTTGACTGCGTGATCCGCACAATCCATGGAGATGATGTCCGCCGTGTTGGTGACAACGGTGAGTCAAACCTGACGGGCATCTGAACGGTGTGGTGCATCCCTGGCAACTGTGTTACGCAGCTTAGATTCTTTGGTTCATTCGCGGTTAAAAAACGGATCATCGGCAGGGTTTATCAGCCGCTGCCCAAGAGTGACGACTGCACTGCCGGCCACCTGCAGGCTCAACTGACGAAACAGTGAGGCCAACACAGCAGAGCGACCAGCATCAAACGCAACTTGTTTCGTGACTGAGAGCTTATCCCACCACTAGCGAGCCGA
>CAZROJ010000018.1:7731-34479 GCA_964601665.1 uncultured Pirellulaceae bacterium | reverse complement strand
CCATTCAAACAACTTCACAGGCGCACTCGCTCAACTTTCCAAGTTGTTAGCGTGACTTACGGAGGCGTTTTACCTGCAAGAACGTCTATTTGAATGGAGTGCGGATTGCCACTTCACGCTCACGATTCGGAGAATCGAGCGACAATACCCGTGAACGGCTACAATAATTCAACGGAGAATCAGATGGCAATTGGCGACCACTTAATGATTTCATTTGGCTCCTACCAACACCATGCCATTGATATGGGCGATGGCATGGCGATCCAATATGGCGGCGGTGAATTGAGTGCCAGGCACAACCGCGTCTCGGTGGTGTCGATCGATTCATTAGCGGAACAGGGATCCTTGGTCGTCATCCAGCAACCGGCCGCGTTTTCTGGCGAAGAAATTGTCAAACGGGCCAAGAGCCGGATCGAGGAACAAAATTATTCGCTGTTTCGCAACAACTGCGAGCACTTTGTTAACTGGTGCCGAACGGGACAGTCCAGCAGCCGTCAGGTTGATCGTGCGGTCGAGCGATTGGCCTCTTGCGCGTTTAAGCTTTCCAAAAAACGAGTCGCCCGAGCGGTTTCCCAGCGGTTGGGGTCAATTGCGATTAAGCGTTTGACCAAATCTTCGATGCCTTGGTTTTTGTTAGCCGACGCCGCTCAGCTGGGAGCCGAGACAACCGCGTCGCACCGGGGACTCAACCAAGCCGCTGCCGAAAAAGTTGGCATGGCGACGGGCCTGGGGACCTCCGTCGGAATCGGCACCATCGCCGCCGGCCCAGTGGGCGCGATCGCTGGTGCCGGCATCTGGGCCATGGGCGAAGCGGCCGGCCGACTGGCAACGCAAAACCGCAGACACATGTCGCAGTAAATGCCAGCGACGCGACTGAACTTTCAATTATGCTCGTCGCCGCGTATCGCGACATCCGTCAATCATTTCGGGCATCTGCGAAAAACTGGCCGCCGATTTGATTCGTTTTGCCCACCATCGCTATCAAACGATCAACGTTTTGATCTATGATGGTGGCTTGATAAAAAAACGACCTGGACGGCAAAACCGATGACGGAAAAAACTCTAGTGACCTGGCACAATCATTCAGTCGAACGCCCGCGAGGCTGTGTCGTTTGGTTCACGGGCCTCAGCGGTAGCGGTAAAAGCACCGTCGCAAACTGCGTTGACCAAATGCTGCACGATGCCAAGGCCGCCAGCTTTGTGCTCGATGGCGACAACATTCGCCACGGCCTGAACGCCAGTCGTGAGATCCTGGCCCCCGTGCATGGCGACGCGTTTGCCGATCGATTTGGACTCGGGTTTGGACCACAGGATCGCGAAGAAAACATTCGACGTATCGGCTGCGTGGCGGAAATTTTTTGTTCGGCCGGCACGATCGCACTGGCGGCTTTTGTCAGCCCGTATCGCAGCGATCGCGATCGAGTTCGACAGCTAGTGGCTGCCGGAGGTACCGACGCTGATTTCGTGGAAGTGTTCGTCGATACGCCCATCGAAATCTGCGAACAACGCGACCCCAAAGGACTGTACAAAAAAGCCCGCGCGGGCGAGATCAAAGGCTTCACCGGAATCGACGCTCCCTACGAGGCACCATCAAAACCGGAACTGCACCTGGACGGCGCAAAACCCGTGGAAGACCTGGCCGCTCAAACGCTTGAATTTCTTCGCAGCATCGGAAAGCTGTAGGGCACCGCTCAAGAATACCGCCCTGTTTCAAACGGACGCTTGGCCACGCTGACGATTCGGAGAATCGAGCGACATTGTCGCTGACCGTTCCGTGTTGATAACGTGCCCATCCTAAAAAATGGACTTATTTCTGCGTCACTCTAAGGCGAATTTTTGGTTTAGCGGTCGGACTGCTAATGCGCCTATTAACGCCTGCTAACGCGTTAACCCAGAACCAATATAAAACGTCGACCACGAGCTGCCTAAGAACAGACAACCGTCCAACCGACCCAATTTAGATCACCAAGCAATCCACTGGGGGCGTCTATTTTGAACGGTTGGTCACTGGGTGGAACGCCGATCCAATGCTCACTTTTGAATCCCGCAAGCTTCAAGTCGCGGCGCAGTTCGTTGCGACGGAAACTGTGAATAAACATGTTTTTGACTCCGCGATAGTTAGCCGTTCGATCGCCAAATTCTTGCTTGCCGCGCAGCGAACGCCAGAGCGATTTGGACGCCCAACGCAAGCCGCCAAGTTGGCGAATTTGAAACAGGCTGTTATGAGCGTGAACAATGAAGCGGCCCTCCGGCTTTAACATCCGCCGAACATGCATGAGAAACTGGTGACGGTTGGGGCGACCGTGAATCATGCCCAGCGTGCTGAACATGCACACCGCCGCATCAACAACTCGATCCGCAAACGAATCCAACTGAACCAAGTTCGCTTGGAACAGATCCAGTTGACTCCCAAAACCAACTTGTACTGATTTCGTTCGACAGGCTTCCAACATCGGTCCAGAAAGATCGATGCCGATGCCGCGGTAGCCTTTATTTAGTAGCGGCAGCAACGTGCGACCATTCCCGCATCCAAAATCAGCGACCACCGGGCCTTGCGGCAGGCCTGCGTCCAGCGATGGCAAATAGCGGTCCAGAACCTGCCCGTCGATATCATTCAATCGATGTCCCGCCAAAAAGCTGTCGTAATCAATCGCGATGGCGGCCGAGTTGACATAATCAAAATTGCCGGAAGTTAATCCTACCGGGATTTGCCATTGTGGCTTGGAAAGCCGGGAAATTTTGCGTTTTTTGTTGTTTTCTTTCACCTTGGATCCCTTAGAGCCACTTGGGCAATGCCTCGCCATTTGTTATTTTGCCGAATTAACAAAACATGATATTACTGAGTACGTTACTGAGTAATTTGAACCTGATTTTTTTGGAGTGGCTACTGTGGCAATTCGCGTTGCAATCAATGGATTTGGCCGAATCGGCCGTTTGACTTTCCGTAACCTGATGGCTCGTGAGGGTGAGTTCGATGTCGTCGCAGTGAACGACTTGACGGACAACAAAACGTTGGCCACGTTGCTCAAGTACGATAGCCTTCACGGCCGGTTCCCTGGCACGGTCGATTTTGACGATGAAAACTTGATCGT
Source organism: uncultured Pirellulaceae bacterium (assembly GCA_964601665.1). Lineage (GTDB taxonomy): Bacteria > Planctomycetota > Planctomycetia > Pirellulales > Pirellulaceae > Mariniblastus. The sequence goes on along the minus strand of CAZROJ010000018.1, from coordinate 31,387 downwards.
CAATGGCGACAAGGTCCGCGTTTACGAAGAACGCGATCCATCCAAATTGCCATGGGGCGATTTGAAAGTCGATGTCGTCGTCGAAAGCACAGGCGTTTTCCGCGGTCGCGCGACCGACGGCAAGCCGGGTTACGATTCGCACTTGACCGCCGGTGCCAAGAAAGTTGTCATCAGCGCTCCTGCTAAAGACGCTCCCGACTTGACTTGTGTTTTGGGCGTTAACGACAACGAGTTAACAGCGGACATGAAGTGCATCTCAAACGCCAGCTGCACGACCAACTGCTTGGCGCCTGTCGCCAAAGTCCTGAACGATTCATTTGGTATCGAATCGGGACTGATGACGACCATCCACGGCTACACGAACGATCAAAACGTTTTGGATGCGCCTCATCCTGACATTTATCGTTCACGCGCGGCTGCGGTCAACATCATCCCAACTTCGACCGGTGCTGCAGAAGCCGTTGCTTTGGTAATTCCCGATCTTAAGGGCAAGCTAACTGGCATGGCGATGCGAGTTCCAGTTGCCACCGGTAGCTGCGTTGACTTGACGGTCAACTTGAAGAAATCTGCCACCGTTGAAGAGGTTAACGCTGCCGTTAAAGCTGCCGCCGATGGCCCGATGAAGGGCGTATTGTGCTACACCATGGATCCTCTGGTATCGACCGATATTATCGACGATCCACACAGCAGTATCTTTGCCGCCGATCAGACAAAGGTCTTGGAAGGCACGAACATGGTCAAGATCATCAGTTGGTACGACAACGAATGGGGCTACAGCTCACGTACAGCCGACTTGATCGCCAAAATCGGCTAAAGCAGGTCCAGATGAATTGCGGTTAGATTGAACTGACGAATTATCAATCTAAATTGCCCAAACAAAAAGCGTCTTGGTTTTCCGAGACGCTTTTTTTGTGCGCCGAACCAATGCATGACCGGCATTTGGCTGATTTAAAAGTTTAAGAATGCACACCCTATTAAAACAAAGCGGCGGCCTCGAGCAAAAAAGCAAAGATATCGCGGCGACGTAGCTTTGCGTTGATGGCTCGGAGTGCAGCAACCGTACGATGAAATCACGACCAGAGATAAGCTTGAGCTGTCAGGCTTGAACTGTCAGATGACTGGATATTCATTTCTTATCGTTCCGTTGCAAACGGACTAATTTCGCAGAGAGGATCTCCCAAGCAGTTATCGGCCGCTCGCTATTTGTTGGGGGCTGGACTTGGGTTTTTGAGTGGGTTGGACGTGAAGTTTTTTGGAGGGCGGCGGAGGATTTGAAATTTATCAATCTCTCTCAACCGTCCTCCTATCGCTCATACAATTCCAAGATTGGTTTGCCTTCACAGATCTTCATCGGTCGGCCGATGGGCGTATCCAGTTCTTGTTCGTATTCGATTCCTAGTCCATGCAAAATTGTGGCATGGACGTCGGCGATCGTGTGGGGATCCTTTAAATCCTTCGTTGGATTTTTACTGCCCTTTAATGGCGTCGGCGAAGTTTCGCCAACCACACGACCGCCCTGCACTCCTCCGCCCGCCAGCGCGATCGAAAAACCATGCGGCCAATGATCGCGACCGCCGACCGGATTGACCCAAGGTGTTCGACCAAACTCGCCGCCACAAACCACCATGGTCGAATCGAGCATCTCTCGTTTTTTTAGCTCCGCAATCAACGCCGCGAAAGCCGGATCCAAAATATCAATTCGCCCCTTCTGCAAGGCGTGATTGTTTGCGTGCGTGTCCCAGCCATTGAGCGTAATCTCGATGCAACGAACGCCGGCGGAAATTAACTGGATCGCGGCCAAGCAACTTCGGCCAAAAGGCGTATCGCCGAACCGAGCCCGCTGGGCAATCGAAACTTGGCTCACGTCAAATGCACTCAATTGCTCTGAAGACATCATGTCCAAAGCGAGGTCGAGATTCGAATGTTTGAGCGAATCACCAACGACTTTGTTGTTTTGCCGGCCCTTGAAAAATTGCTGATCAGCAAACTCGAGTTTTTTTATCCGATCTGCGTGACGCTTGTCCGGCACTCGCGCCGAAACGTCGGGAACTTTTTTTAGCGGATCGAAAACCTTAAACGCGTCGTAGCGGTCGCCCAAGTACCCGCCCCGCCCCGGCCATTGACCCGGCAAAATCGAAATGTGCCTTGGAATGCTGACGATCTGATTCTTGGAATCGGTAGTCTGGTGGCAAATAATGCTCCCGATCGAAGGGTGCTTGAGCGTAGGGTCAGGACGATACCCGGTTTTAATGTTGTAAACGGCTCGCTCGTGATCGCCCTCCTTGGACGTGATCGCTCGAATCAGCGAAATCGAATCCATTTGTTCCGCCAGCCTTTCAAATCCGTCACCGATCAGAACGCCTTTGGTGCGCGTTTCGATGGCCCGGCTACCGGCGGCGATGTCCGTTCCCGGGTGAGGATCAAAAGTTTCCAGTTGGCTCGGCGCACCGGCGAGCCACAGCACGATCAACGACTTTGCCTTGGCTTTTGGGTTCGCCTCGCTGGCTCGACCGAGCTGGCTCGCCAAAGGCGTCAGCCAGCTAAGACCACTCAAACCGGCCATCTTGAGAAGGGTGCGACGGCTCAAGTGACTAAAACTGTTGCAGCTCGAATTGTCGTTCACGTTCTCGCCTCGGCTTCGGTAAAATTAAAATAGTTCGCTTTGATTCGTCGTCTTTTAGTATCAATCAAGCTTTCGCTGCTGAATCGAAAAAACTGATCAAATGGTGATTCGAGTGGTGATTTGAAGCCGATTCAATTGCGGAAAACTTTGGAGCCGCCACCTAATGGTTCCAGCGAAATTCGGCGCTGTTGAGCAACGCCCAGTACAAGTCGACGATCGCTCTGGTTTTTTGATTGCCTTTCTTGCCTTCAATTTCTGGTTCGAATTTGGCTCGTTCGTCAGACGTCGGTCGCCGAGTCAATGTGCACAAGAAGACGACTTCGACGGCTGTTCGAGCATCCGGCGCCAGTTTCGCAACATGCTGAGTGGACGTTGCATCGTTACTTAGTTGTTCGGCAATCATATTGCCATTTAACATCAGCAGTCGCTGCGTCACCGTTTCGCCTCGATCCTCAAATTCGTCTTCGCCCGGGTCGCCAAAGCGTTTGATAAAATCGTTTTTACGTCCAAACTGAGTAAGTCGAGCCAAAATGTGGGACGTCTGATCCATGGTCGACATCACGCTCGCCTGGCCGATCGCCGCCGCTGCTTGGTCGGGACGAATTCGAGTCATCGGAAACACCGACCACGCTTGTTCGTGATTGTTAGTGATTTCAAAATTGGCTCGACTGTCGATTCGAAACGTTTTTGTCGCGGCAATGATGCGAATCAAACGCTTGATCGAAAAATCATGGACGACAAAATCTTCAACCAGTCGTTCCATCGCTGCCGGAAACGGGCCATCGATTGGAATATCATCAACCGGTTCAATTAACGGGCGGCCAGTCATGATCGCCCAAACTCGGTTTACTGCTGCCCTGGCAAAAGGTTTATTTTCGGGATGCGTCACCCAATTGGCCAATCGGTTTCTCAACGTCGATTCATGCCGGTCAAGATGACGATTGAAAGGAAACGCCGGTTCGATTTCCGAAGCTGCGTCTTCGTCGAGCAACTGATATTGATAGGGGCCTTGGTCAACATGATCTTCAACTCCGGCAAAGTCGACTTTCGCTTGTTGAAAGAAAGCAGCCAAAGCATGGAAGTCGTTCTGCATTCCACCAGTCGGATCCTCGGCCGAACCGAGATTAACGTTGCCCAGAAAATCGTCGTGGCACTGCAGGCAATCGATCCGCATCCCAAGGAACGCTCGGCTGGTTCTACCCGCCAAAACGATGCTATTGATTCCCTCTTCCTCGATCGTCTTGGTCAAAAAATTGACAGCCGGTTGATCCGTCCAAATTCCTTTGGCTCTGATCAGATCTTTGACGATTGAATCATAACGCCGTTCTTCGGCAATCTGTTCAGCAAGCCAGCTGGTAAACTTACGTCTTCGATAAATGAAAAACTCGCCATCTTCGACCCCAACGAATGCTCGTGCGAACCGTTCGGCCAGGTGATCGTGACACCGTTCGTCGTCCAGCAGGCGATTGGTCCACCACCGCCAGCGATCCGAAGCCGGTTTTTTTTCGAACATTCGAATCTCTTCCAAGGACGGAATCGTACCGGCCAAACCGAGACTCAGTCGCCGCGCGGCTTGGAGTTCGTCGACCTGATCGGCGACGGGTAGATGCTTGGCTTCGCGTTCTTGTTCGAAAAGTCGGTCGATGTCGCTCGCGACTTGGTCGATCTCGACCTGCTTCGGACTACCAAAAAATACTGGAGAAGGGTCAATTCGGCGTTTGGAAATGAGCGACGCTGCCAGCGATACAATGCCAATAAGAACCACGGAAACAAAAAAGAAGTCGCGGTACAGGCTACCCGCAGGTTCATCCCGCACTCGCTGATTTGACACCATCGTCGGAGGCACTAACGACGCTCGATTGTCCGGATTGCTGTAGCTCATAGGAATTTTTGCTGGTGGATACGACCTAATTTTTTTCGCTTGATTTTTCCAATAAGCCGTATTCGAACGCGAATACTCGATATTGATGTATTTTACAGCGAATCTGATCAAAGCTCACAAATTTTTAAACTTTACGACTCGAAGCATAATACTCGAGACTGTTCGACAAAGTTTCGAGCGTTTATCAGCTGATCACCCGAGTAATTTAGATCGGCGTCGAAACTCAACTTGCGAACTGCCTCGTCGAACTGCCTCGTTCAACCGCTTGGCTGGGCCCGGTATCCAACGTAACGAATGAACTCCACCGAATAAACTTCACCGAATGAACTCCACGGATTCGACAACTGAAACCCAATTCGTTCCGACGGCCGAGCTGGTCGGTGGCGAAGCGATGGACGTTGCCATGGAGGCTGAAACCGTTGCCGATAATCTCGATGCAAACGAGTTGCAATTTTTCGATCACGACGATGGCGTTAAGCGAGGCAGCTGGGTCTTTCGTTGCTTCGGCTGGTGCGGACGGGCGGCGACGAGCCTTTTCGGGTTTTGCAGTGTCGTGGTGTTGGTCGCGATGGCCGCATGCATTCCGGTAGTGCAGGTGCTGAGCCTCGGGTATCTGCTGGAGGTCTCCGGCCGACTGGCACGCGGTGGAAAATTTCGAGACGCGATGGCAGGCATGGGCAAGGCATCGGTTTTGGGTGGGATCTTGTTGGGTTGTTGGCTGTCCATGATTCCGCTGCGAGTGGTTTCCAGCTTCTGGTACGACGCTCATTTGATCGCACCGCTGAGCAATCAAACTCAGTTTCTTCGTGGCGTTCAACTGGTGCTGATGGTGATTACGTTCGCCCACTTATTTTCCGCGGTGGCTTGTGGCGGAAAGTTACGCTACTTTTTGTGGCCATTGATTGCGCCCTTCAGCTTGGGCGTTTGGGCGGTTCGACGAATGTCAGGCTTGCCAATCTTCAAAAAGATCATGCAAGTCACGTTGGGCTGGTGTGCCCCCAGGGTCGTGGCGGATATTTCCGCAGTCAAACCGTTCGCGGATTGGTTCGTGCCGGCGATTCTTTGGAAACGAATTCGAGCCGGTAACATGTACGCACGTTCTCGCGATGCGGTTTGGAATTTTGCGGCCAGCTTGCGTTTGCCGTACTATTTTGGTTTGGGGTTCAAAGGTTTTTTGGGAACGGCCATGTGGCTGCTGGTCCCGTCCAGCTTGTTTATTTTGGCGGGACAAACAACAGGACCTCCATCGGTGCTGTTAACGCTTGGCGGCTTCTTGATTGGCGTTCCGGTTTTCGCCAGTTTACTTTTTCTGCAGACGCATTTTGCCACCGATGGAAAGTTGTCTCGGTTTGTCCAGATACGAAAGGTCTTTCGCGTTTTTGGCCGAGCCCCGCTGGCTCACGTGTTTTCGTTGTTGATTGTATTCGTACTTTCAGTGCCGCTGTTTTTGGCCAAAATCGAACTGATACCCTTTGAGTTAATGTGGGTGCTGAGCCTGTTGTTCGTCGTGCTTAGCTTTCCGGGGCGACTGCTGGTCGGCTGGGCCTATCGTCGTGGTCAGCGTAACCAGGCGAGATCACGCTGGTGGTTGAAGTACCCATTCGTATTGCTCACCGGTCCGCTGAGCGTTGCCTTTGTGGGGCTGTATTTTATTTTTCGATACGTCAGCTGGCACGGCTCGTATAGCTTTGTCGAAAACCACGTCTTTCTTTTCCCTGCACCATTCTGGCTGTAAAACGATTGGCAATTAAAGTTGCCCTCGCTGATGTTTGCGACGATTGTGAATCTTGGGTTCGGTGCCCGAAAGATTCCAAATCGCCCAAGGCCTAAGGCCAATTTTTACGGCGAACAGTCGACTGCCAACTGGCTGCGATTTTGTGTACGATAATCGACTTAATTAGGTTCCCGATTTTCTGTTCCATTGATCCATGACTCGATTTATCACGCATTTTGAAAGTGCAATTGACCCGTCCGTTTCATTGTCTGCCGACTGCGAACAGACGATGCATGAAAACCGCCCGCTCTGGTCGCGATACGATTTAGATGGCGTGAAAAAAAACATGACCAAAGACGCGTTGCAAACCCGCACGCGGGACATGTGGCGTTATCGAGAATTGCTGCCCATCGGCGATGAGATCCAACCGGTCACGATGAACAAATCGATGAGCCCGATCATCGAGTGCCCTCGTTTTGCAGCTTCGCGTGGCTTGAAACATGTTTGGGTTAAAGACGAGGGCCAATTGCCGACGTGCAGCTTTAAAAGCCGCGGTATGTCGTTGGCGACGACGATGGCCAAGCACTTTGGCCGGACTCGAATTGCCATGGCCAGCAACGGCAACGCTGGCGGCGCGATGGGCATCTACGCCGCCCGAGCGGGTATCGAATCGGTCTGTTTTATGCCTCATGACACGCCGATCACAAATCAAACCGAATGTTTTTACAGCGGTTGTAAATTGTTTGCTACCAACGGTCTGATCGACCAAAGCGGTAAACGAATTCGCGAAGGCCACGATCGAGGACTCTGGTTCGACATTTCAACGCTGAAAGAACCCTATCGTTTGGAAGGCAAAAAAACGATGGGATTGGAATTGGCGGAGCAATTCGATTGGAAGTTACCTGACGTAATTCTCTACCCAACTGGCGGCGGGACGGCGTTAATCGCGATGTGGAAAGCCTTCAAAGAACTTCGCGAAATGGGATTTTTGGAATCCGCCACGATGCCGCGGATGTACGCGGTCCAATCGGACGGTTGCCAACCGATGGTGACTGCGTTCGAAGCCGGAGAACGGTTTGCGACTCGACATGAAAACGCAAAAACAATCGCCTCGGGCATGCGAGTTCCAACGGCTTTGGGCGACTTTATGGTTTTGGACACAGTCAGAGAGAGTGGCGGCGCGGCGGTCGCTGTCGCCGAAGAGCGTTTGATCGAGTGGCAAAAGGAAATGGCGGTCGCCGAAGGCGTCATGCTCTGCCCCGAGGCGGCCACTTGCGTGGGTGCACTTCAAAAACTGACCGACGAAAAGAAAATTGCGGCCGACGAACGCGTCGTCATCTTCAACACAGCCGCTGGCCAAAAATACTTTGGCCTGTCCAAAGAGCCGCTGGACGTTCCATCCATCGATCTGAGCCAACCGACTGACTGGGACGATTTTGAAGCGAAATACTTGTTGTAGCAGCCTGCTAAAGCGAAAACGCGGGCTGCGAAAGTTTCGCCGCATCGATAGATTTTGACGACTCAGAAGCGGGTTGTTTTAAAATCTCGACGCCAAGCCGTTTTCCTGAATCGCTAATCGGCGTAAAATACGACCTGCAGATCTACTGCGTTAAATTTACGCCCTTGCTATCTCTAACCAAAAATATTTGCCGCCAATGGCCGACGACTACTATCAATTGCTTGGCGTTTCAAAAAACGCATCCGAAGAAGAAATCCAAAAGGCCTACCGAAAACAGGCTCGGAAGTATCATCCGGATTTGCACGTCGACAAAGACGACAAGGAAAAGAAAAAAGTCACGCAGAAGTTCCAGCAAATCCAGCAGGCCTATGACGTTTTAAGCGATAAAAAGAAACGTCAAATGTACGACCAATACGGCCCGCAATTCGAGCAAATGGCAGGCGCCGGTGGATCCCCTTTTGGTGGAGGCGGGGGCGGCGGAAACCCTTTCGGCGCCGGCGGTATCGATCTGGGATCGCTTTTTGGCGGTGGCGGACCCGGTGGAGCAGGCGGATTCGAAGATATCCTTCGCCAAATGGGCGGCGGTGGTGGCAGAGCTCAGGGGCCCGCCAAAGGCAAGGACATCGATCAAGAGATTACCGTACCGTTTGCGACTGCCATCCTCGGCGGTAAACATCAAGTCAACCTTAGCCGCGGCGGAAAAACGGAACGTTTGGACGTGACCATTCCGCCTGGCATCGAATCCGGAAAGAAGATTCGCCTTCGCGGACAAGGCCACCCCGGCGGAGCCCATCCCGGTGATTTACTGGTCACCGTAAAAGTGGCCGGCCACCCGGTTTACGCTCGCAAAGGGCTAAACCTGATGGTCGAGGTTCCCATCACGATTGTCGAAGCAGTCGAAGGCGCAAAAATTGATCTGCCGACTCCGCATGGAACCGTCGTACTCACCGTACCCGCCGGAACTTCCAGCGGAAAAACGCTGCGTCTGAAAGGCATGGGCATTAAGAGCAAAGACCGTTCGGGCGATCTTTTGGTCACGCTACAAATCGGCGTCCCGCCAGAAATCAGCGACGCCGATCGCGAAAAAATTGGACAGCTGTCCGAAGCCTGGCTGTCCCCCGACACGCGTGAAAAATTGCGTTGGTAGGACAACGACTTAAGCCAAAGCACCGACTTGCTAAATCACGCCCCTTTTTGAATCACGCCGAGTTCTTAAATCACGCCGAGTTCTCAAATCACGCCGAGTTCTTTCCCCACCTCGATAAACGCCGCCACCGCCGCTTCCACTTGCTCGGTCGTGTGCCCGGCCGACATTTGCGTACGAATTCTCGCTTGGCCCTTGGGCACCACAGGATAGAAAAATCCAACGACATAGATCCCGCGTTTCAATAGCTTGGCCGCCATTTTTTGAGCCAGTTCGGCATCGCCCAGCATAACCGGGATGATCGGATGCTCGCCAGGCGGCAGCGAAAACCCTGCGGCTTCCATTTTGCTACGAAACAATTTAGCGTTTTCGAAAAGCTGATCACGCAGCTTGTCGCCCGACTCTGACTGCGTCATTTGAATCGCTCGGATCGACGCCCCACACAAAACCGGCGCCAAGCTATTGGAAAACAGATACGGTCGCGACCGTTGTCGCAACAAATCCACAATCCCTTGGCTGGCACAGGTGAATCCCCCCATCGCCCCGCCAAGGGCTTTCCCCAACGTACCAGTCAACAAATCGATTCGCCCTTCGCAACCGTGGAACGCCGCGGTCCCTCGTCCGCCCGGTCCCATGAAACCAGTCGAATGGCAGTCGTCGACCATGACCATGGCTTGGAACTCGTCCGCCAGATCGCAGATCTCTGGAAGTTTCGCGATGAACCCGTCCATCGAAAATACGCCATCGGTCGCAATCATAATATGGCGAGCCCCAGCCGCTTTGGCCGATTCAAGCTGGGCCCGCAAGTCATCCATATCCGAATTCGCAAACCGAAATCGTTTGGCCTTACACAGGCGAATTCCATCGATAATTGATGCATGGTTCAACGCGTCCGAAACAATCGCATCTTCGGCTGTCAGCAACGGTTCATACAAACCGCCATTGGCATCAAAACATGCCGCGTAAAGAATCGAGTCCTCAAAGCCCAACCACTTGGCGATCGTCTGTTCCAACTCGCGATGCAGGGTTTGCGTGCCGCAAATAAAACGGACCGACGCCATGCCGAAACCAAATTTGTCCAACGCCGTTTTAGCCGACGCAATCAATTCGCTGCTGTCGGCCAACCCCAAATAATTGTTCGCACAAAAATTCAGCACGCTGCCCGTGGACGCCGCAATCGGCACCTCAGCCGACTGCGGCCCTGAGATCAATCGTTCGCGTTTGTACAGCCCTTGGCTATCGATGTCTTTAAGAGTTTGACTGACTTGTTGCTTAAACTTGCTGCTCAACATGGGGAGCCCTGACGAAACAAATTGGGTTTGTAATATTTTTCAAACGGCTGATAAAACGACTGGCAGAAAAAGTTAATTTTCAGCCAGCATTTTCACCGCCGCTAGAATACGCAAAATCAAAAACTGGAATTTGATTTTAGCGAAAGTTATGAGACCATGAGCCCCCATTAGAAACGTTGGAACAATTTTAACCAGCTGGCTTCATGTTCTTCAAAGCAAAACCGAACGTTGGCGACAACGATAAAGCAAAAATCGAATTCTTCTTTGACCGAGCATCACGTTGTTTGGGCGTTGATCGAATCACCAAGCCCATCGTGCGGCTGGATGAATTGATCTCGCTGGGCCTGAGCAGTGAACCGATCGCCAAGATTGTGTCGTTCGTCAGCACCCATTTGGCCCATCAATTTGATGACCTGACAGTTGACTTGGCCCCCAAGCTCGTTCAAAAATGCGGCGGCGGTGGCTGAGGCGGCGGCTCTTGCGAAGGCATCGGCAGTTTGCCGGGCAATTATGACGCTGAAAAACGAACCATTACGCTCGAATCCGAATTCCAAAGTGAACCGGAGCTGACCGTCGCGACGCTTGTCAATTTCATCATGCGTGACTTTTTGACTCAACAGGGTTTCCAGTTTTCCCAATTGCCCGAAGCGGTCGACGTGGCGGTCGTTGCGTGTGGCCTCGGAATGCCGCAAGGTCAACTAAGCATGGTGAATGACAGCGGTAATTTCTGGGATCCGACCGCTTGGGAGATCGGTGCCAAACCGTTTTTAGACACTCAGTCGATCGCCTACGCTTTTGCTTTGGCAAGCCGAGTCCGCCATGAGTCCGCGCCCACCTGGTTCGTTGATTTGCCAAACGCGGTTGCCGGCCCAATGAAAAAGTCCATCAAATATCTATCAAAGACAAACGACTGCTTTTTTGACTTGGACACGGTGACAACGGAAATGACGCTGAAAGGATTGGTTGATCGAGCGACCCCCGGTTCCAAGACTGTCGGCAACTCGACCACGATCGTGGCGATGAAACACTTTCAGCCTGACGAGTCGTTGCTGCCCAAAATGGAATCTGTTGTCGAAAATTCGCTTCGAGGCGTGAACCGGGATGTCGTCCTACACGCTATCAACGCCGCATCTGAAATTAAATCTTTCGCAGCCAACGTGGTCGACGAACTAAAATTAAACTGCGAAAGCAGCGACGATCTAGTCCGAGCCAAATCGATGGCTGCGATCGGTCAACTTGGAAAACTCGACTCGGACACTGTGCCGCTGGCAGCCAAGATGTTGGATAGCAAAACTGATTTCGTCGTCTTCTCTGGCCTGACGGCTTTAATGTCCCAGCCTGCCGTGGACGACTCGGTCATCACGGCCACCGACCGGGGATTCAAACGAGCACTCCAAACCTGCAACTACCAGTTCGTCGGACTGTTCGCAGCAGCCTATCGTCTGTGGCTTGAAGACCCGCATCAGCATTTCTACGATCTACTGGCCGAAGACAGCCCCGAGTATTTGCAGATCGCCATCAATGCCCTGGACGAAAACAAAGAGCAATTCGTCGGGATCGGTTCAGAGTAACGTTTGAAGATTTAAGTAATGCGACATAAACTACACTCAATTCAAGATGAAACGTGGGATTTAGTTTTTTGGCAAGAGCCCCCAATCTGATCGGTTAAGCTATTCAGGGTTGGTCACGAAGTAAATTCTTGATTTTGGATTTTTGACATCACGCGGGGTGGACGTGGCCAAGAGTTCTGCCGTTCCATTTCCCGGTCGGACTCGTTGCCTCATCCACTATAAAAAACGGAAGTTATTTCGTGGCTAGAACTAAATTCTTTCTTCAAGTAATCTTTCGGCCCGACTGTTCACTTTCCGAACAGTTGGCTATCGCTAATCGAGGTTTTCGTTTGAATTTTTGCCAACCTAAAAATCCGCGCATGTCACTTCAGCGTCTCGTCTCCCTCGGGGCGATTTTATTTTATCTAATCGGCTCGGTCGGGTTTTCCGCCCAACTCCAGGCGACTCAAATTCGCCTCGTCAACGCTTCCGAAGTCGACAAACGCACTCTGACGTTCGCCGAAGGCCCCGCCGCAAAATTTTCGACCACAGTCAACGGTCGGACTCACCAGCAGAACCCGCTGGTAACCTATCGAGGCTATCAATATGTGACCTACTTCGATGCCCAACGTCGTGTTTGCCTCGGTCGTCGCAAGTTACCCGATGGCAAGTGGGACAACATCCAATTCAAGGACCACAAGTTCAAGACGAACGATTCGCACAACAGTGCCGTGATTGGAATTTGCGACAAGGATGGCACGATTCACATGGCCTTCGACCACCATGCGACGCAATTGAACTATCGCATCTCCAAAATAGGGGCCGCCCACGATCCTGAATCTGTCAAATGGAACGCCAAACTATTTAGTCCGGTACTGCATACTTTGGGCACGGTCAAATTAGACAAACGAGTCACCTACCCCCGGTTTGTCCCAGCACCCAATGGGAATTTGCTTCTGTATTACCGCAGTGTTACCTCGGGCAACGGAAACGGAGAGATCGAGGAATACGATGGCAAGCGTCATCGCTGGCGGCGCGGCATGGGCCCCTTCATTGCTCGCGACCAAGGAACCTACACCTTCGACGGTCGGACCAGTCAATTTCGATGTCCGTACATGAACAATTTGTCGTACGCTGGAGATCGCTTGCATGCGTCATGGATTTGGCGCGATCGTTTTGAGAAAACCAGTGCCAAGAATCAGCACGATTTGTGCTATGTCTACAGCGACGATAACGGTCGCACGTGGCTCAATTCCGATGGCAAGTTGATTGGCAGGACCGGGAAGAAATTAATCAATATCGATTCCCCGGGTTTGGTAGTCATTCCAATTCCATCTGGTGCCGGGCTTTCCAATCAAAACACGCACTACGCTTATCCAGACAACAGTATCCACATGGTGATGCGCGGCCGCGGTAAGAACGAGCAAACAGGCAAGCTGGCGGTGCAGTACTTTCATTGCTGGCGCACCAGCAAAGGCGAATGGGATTTCGCACCGCTACCGCTCAACGGCAAACGTCCCAAACTGCTGGGCACGAAAAACCACTCGTTGGTTTTGGTCTATACGCGAGGCAGTCAACTGGCGATTGCGGTGGGCAAACCCAATGCGAAGCGAACCCAATGGAAATGGTCGGACATCAAACTTCCACGCCCGCATTCGTGTTACGGGGACGCATTGATTGATATGCAACGCTGGGAAGAAGAACAAATCCTATCGGTTTATAGCCAGCTGGAACCCGAGAAAAAAATCAAAACCAGTCAGCCCGGCCCCGTCGATGGCGATCCGACACCGCTGTATGTCGTGGACTACAAAATCACGGGCCTATAGATTTGGCAACCTTGCCGATCGTCTTTGCTTATTCGTCTCGCAGTAGATTCAACAAATCTTCCGTCGACAACTTGCTGGCAATATTGCTGCCGTCCAGCAAGCTGTCGGCGAGGTCACGCTTGGCATGATGCAGGGCGACGATTTTTTCTTCGATCGTGCCTTTGGTAATGAACCGATAGACGTTCACCGGCCGCGACTGGCCGATGCGATGAGCACGATCGGTCGCCTGATCCTCGACCGCCGGGTTCCACCAAGGGTCCATGTGAATCACGTAATCGGCAGCCGTCAAATTCAGGCCCGTGCCGCCGGCCTTTAAACTGATCAAGAATACATCGCCCTCGCCCGACTGAAACGAATCGACAATCGCTTTGCGTTTTTTGGTTGGCGTAGAACCGTCAAGATACTGATACGAAACGCCCATCTCATCGAGCTCGGCCCGAAGGATGGACAAGTGCTTCACAAACTGACTGAAGACCAACACCTTATGGTTACCGTCGATGATTTCGCGAATCTTTTGGCGAAATAAATCGAGCTTCGAACTTTCGATCTCGTTGCCGCCAACCAGCGAAGGATGGCAACAAGCCAACCGCAACCGAGTTAGCTCGGCCAGCACTTGCAAGTGCTGTTGGCCCTTTTTTGAATCGTCTTTCGTCGCTCCCGAAAGTTTCTTCAATGCGTTTTGGCGAATGGCTTCGTACATCGCAATTTCGGCCGGTGAAAGCTCGACTTCAATCTGCGACTCAGTTCGCGGCGGTAGCTCCGACAGGACTTCTGTTTTAGTGCGACGCAGCAAAAACGGTTGAATCAATTTTTTCAACCGATTCTTCGACTCGCGACACTGATCACGCTCGATTGGCACCGCAAATCGCTGCCGAAATTCCTTGTCATTACCCAGCAAGCCCGGGGTGATGAAACGAAACAAATTCCACATTTCGCCAAGATGATTTTCCAGCGGCGTCCCCGTCAAGATGACTCGGAAATTACCCTGTAGCCGCATCATCGCTTGCGAGCGTTTGGTTCCCATGTTCTTGATCGCTTGGGCCTCGTCCAACAAAATCGTATTGAATTTGATTTTCGCAAACCGTTCGATCTCCGATTGCACCAACCCGTAGCTCGCGATCGCCACATCACCGGAAGCCAGTTCTTTGAAAAACTGATCGCGGTCCATGTCGCGAAAAAGCTTTGGCGTTAGCGTCGGGGCGAATTTATGAATTTCGCTCTCCCAGTTGAACCCCACCGAAGCCGGCGCCACCACCAAAGCCGGTCCATCTTTCGCTCGATCGATCGCCAACGCGATGGCTTGAATTGTTTTGCCCAATCCCATGTCGTCGGCAAGGCAGGCCCCAGTATTCCAGTGAGCTAATTTTTTCAGCCAGCCGAAACCCTCCTGCTGGTAGTCGCGCAGTTCCGCCTGCAAAGTCGTGGGCGGCGACGTTTTTAACTCGCCCGATTCTTCGATGCGGGCGACGTGCTCTTTCCAGTGTTTGTCGGTTCGGGCGGTGGTGGATTCGACCAATTCCTCCAACGCAAGTGCCCGGATCGGCGCGAATCGAACCTTGTTTTTTGCTGTCGAACTGTACGCTGCGATTTCACCGATACGTTGCCGGAGCTCCGTCGACAGTGCCAAAAATCGCCCATCGTCTAGCTTCACAAACCGAGATGGGCTTTCGTCGATCAGATCCAGCAGCTGCAGCATGTCCAGCGTCAGTTGATCATCGACTTTCAGCTTCCCCGAAGCCGCAAACCATTCTTTATCGCGTTTGATCGACAACTTGAATTGTTTGGCGGTCGCGTGAGATGCCACGTCGTAGGTTTTCCCTCGCGGCCACAGCACCACCACCTTTTCTTTTTTGGGAATCGTGTGCAGTTCGGTCACCAGCTCCAGAGCCTCCTCGGCTTCGTGGAACAGCCATTCGGTTTGATCATTACCGATTGTTCGAGCGTCAAGCTGACGGGAGAGCGACAGCAGTCGAGCGAGATTTTTTTGTTCGCTGTCCAGATCTCGTCGCGTGGCGATCGGTTTCCCTTCGACCGTGGCAAACACGCTGTTTGCTCCACTACCCGGTCGACACAAGGGGCCACCTTCGCCTAGCGGTCTAACGAACAGTTCGGCTCGCAGGCCTTCTTGCCAAGGCGTCAACTGCACCACAATGTTCGAATTCGATTTTACCGGCTTGCTTTCGCTGCCTTTTTCAACCGCCGCTTCGATGTCCGACTGAACGGCGATGACTGAAGAAATCGCCTTCGTAACATCGGCAATCCGCTGGTCCTGATCGGCAGGGATCGGCGGCATCGCGGCGACCAGCTCGGCCAGATCTTGTTGTTTCCTAGTAAATTCAAAAATCGCAATTCGGTTGGCACTCTCTTTTTTGATGATGACCGGTGCGCCGGTCGCCGCGGGCGTGACAGAAAAGCGAATTTGCGTTTCCGATTTCTCGATCGTTAAACTGGGCGATGACTTGGTGATTTCGACAGGAGTTGTCCGATCGCCTCGGTTGAAAACCATGGGATGTCCGACCAGAGCTTTTGCCAAAGCAGCGCTATCAAAATTGTAATACCTTTCATGGTACCCATAATGGTTCTGCAAGACGTCCTCTCGTAGCGTGCTGCAAATAAGAGCGTCTTGTTCGGTCAAAAACTCAAACTGCGAACGATCGTTGTGCAGCCGAGACAGGGCGACCTTGCGGCCTTTAGTCCAGCCCTTTTTGCCGAACTTCTGAAGATAAGGATCGACGGTCACACAGTCATCCGAAACCACAAGTTCCCAGATCATCCGCTCGTCGTGCAGCGGTTGATCGGCGTCCAAAGTCTGCGCCGAGCCTTCAGATGCCCCGACTATTTTTTCGATCGCATTAAGAGCCTGCAACCATTTGGGATCGGGCTTGATCAAGTCGATCAACGATACGGTACCGCATTGTTTGTGGATCGCAGCACTTTGCTTGGCCAGTGTTTTCGCGTCGGCTCCCTCAGACAACAGACTCGCCCCGGCATCGCATTCGGCATTCCAAAAGTTCATCCCCGAATCGCGAAAGGTCTTACTCGTTTGCTGGATTTTTTTGAGCGTAAACGGAGACTTGGAATCTTTGAAGTACCATTGCCAGACCCAAGAACTCACCATGATCAACAGCGGATTTTTTTCCGTGCTAAAACCGCGAGGCAGCGAAATTTCCCCCATTGGATTGACGGCTTTTTCAAACGCGTATTCGAGTGCAATCGCAGTCATGAAAAATCTATTTCCGCCTTCGTTGATTTGCTTGATAACTCGTTTCAACTCGGCTTGCGAGGCGACTGTGTTTTTCCGAAACAGCAGTAGCGCGTAGAGCACTCCGGCAAAGTTACTAAAAATGGCGGTGCGTTTCTTCACTCGCTTGCGTAGGGACTTGAGAGCCGATTCGAAATGCGTCAGCGACGAATCGTAGTTGCCGCGCAGGAACTCAAACGCAGCGATTATTTCTTCGCGAACGAAGAATTTTTCATAGAGGCTTTCCAACACTCCGACGTTACCCTGCGCGATGTACAGGTCCAGTAGAACATCCAGCGCCCCGCTGTCGAATTCTGTGGCTGCGACCAAAGCTTCAGTCACAAGCTTCCGCTGTTCGGCGTCGAGCCCCGTTTCAATTCCAAAAACTAACTCGTGGCCCACTTTTTTGGAGAAAATCGCTTGAGAGACAACTGGAAGCCGATCAAATACTTCCGTGCGAAACGGATAAAGCAGCGTTGGCTGAATATTCATGCGCGGCAACATCTCGTTCCACCGCTTCATGTCGCCCGTATAAAAAGCATTTCGAAACAGACCACGATCCCTAGCCTGCATCCATGGGGCCCTGCTGAGCTCTTTCTTTTCAAACGCGGATTCAATTGCGTCTAGAAATTTCTGCAGGTCGCCATTTAAAAAAACGTCTTGGAATGCATAGTCCAACAATTCATCGTTGACAACGATCGGGCCACTGTTCTTTGCCGGCTCAAAGCCTAGCAGGCCTGTTGCCATCAACACGTCTAACTGCGGCTTGAAAGTTTTGTAGTCGATGGGCCGGCCGCTGACGTCGTTGACCCCCAGCCGACTAAGAATTTTGACGGCGGTCGTCCGATTGATTTCGTTGAAGTAAACGGCCATGAGTTGCACGAACGTTTTCGCGCTGGCAGGCAGTTTTTCGTATTGGTTGATCAGTTTTTTCTGTTTTGATTTCATGGAACCAATTGACGGCGGCAAAAAGAAAGATAAACACGTTACTGGTCAACGTTAACATCACTTGCTCGCCGCTATCGCCACGCAGCTGGATTCACCGCATTACGAACTGGCTGGCCATTGAACGCCGGATTCGGATTGATGACCGAACGCGGGCGGGTCGCTGCTGAGGGCTGAGCGTTTTTTGGCGTGCCAAGCATGAAGGCTGAAAGTTGCGCCGGCGATCGGTTGGGTTCGAGCGTCAAAACAAAATCTGAAATGGCTTGGTTGTAGTTTACCGCCGACGCCACCATGTCCATTCTGGCATCACGCCAGAGTTTCCCAGCAGCAACCGCCGAAGCCAAGGTCGCCTGACGATTCGAAATCGCCTGCAGAGTTCGGTTGGCTGCCTTTTGAGCAGCAGCGACCGTGGCGGCGCGATGTGTAATCAAAGTCAACGTACGCTCGAGCATGGGATCGATGCCGCGGAGACTGGTGGGTACATTGCGAACCCGAGCGTATTTTTCGATGTCGGTTACATATTGTTCGATCAACGGCTGGTCCGCCGGTACCGGAAAAAACTGGACGCCCCGCGTGTTTGGCGAATTAGGCATAAAGTCCAACAAGCGGCTCTGCGATTTCCCCAATTGAATTTCGGCAGCAAGCCGTCGATCGGCGGCCATTTGCCGAGCGGCAGATAGCAACATTTCGTCAACCTGATTTGAGGTTTTGATCGAATCTAGCCATTGCTGATAATCCGTTGCAATTTTCAAGGAAGCCAAATCGTAATAGCTCTCCCAATACTGCGAAACCATTTGCTTTCGCTGGACTGGCGAAAGCGGCTGCATGAACATTTCGACCAACCGAATTGGCGTGCCGTTGCCTCGAGCGGACAATGCTTGGATTTCAGTGAACTGCGATTTTGCAAATTCAATTTCTGACCGAACGACTGATTTTTCATTCGCTGCCTTGCGAGCCGGTTCCGTTTGCGGGCTGCTACCGGGCCGCGTTTGCGTCGAAGTTCGCTGGAAAACGGATTTTTCTTTTGCCGACGCCGCCCCTGCAATCGGCTCTTCCGAAACCCGGATGGACTTCAATGGTTTGCTCGAAATGGGTGATCGCAACGATGATCGCGCCGGTGTCAGCCCCGAAGAATAATTCTTTGGCTCACGCAGCGAGTTCGATGCTGAGGATGCTATGGCGGGTGTGGTTCCAGCACCGGTCCGCGGTTGACCAAATTCAGCGTCCCGTAAACTCGCTCGCGAATTACTTGCTGGCCGGCCAATAGGATTCGGCGGGCCAAACGAGTTCGATGGGCGAACCTCAGGTTGGCCAGTCATATTATTGCTTGGCCGATTCGTGCCTGGAGTGGTTCGCGGTAGCATCCCATTGCCACCAAAATCACTCGACTGCGGTTGAGCCCCAAGCGGTGCAGAAAAACGCCCCGGTGAAACAAACGGCTTTCTATCTGGCAGCGGTGAGGCCGCCGTTTGGTTTTGGCTTGAACCGACTTTTGAAAACCCATTGCCGACCTGCTTTGCGGCTGGTGAAACAAACGCCTGTGGTTTTTGTTGATTGGCCGGTGCCGTAAACGCGCCACCGGTGTTGGACGGATCCGATTTAAACCGATCGCCCGGTCGCTCAATTTGAGGCTGGGAATTTCCAAAACCTGGTCCGATCGCTGGCTGTTTAACAGGTGATTTACGCCCAGCATTATCCAAGGTTTGGGGGCGTAGCGGTGGCGGCGGTCCTGCTGGTGTTCCGGTCGATGTTTTCGCTGCCGATTCCGGTGCTTTTAAATCTGACGCTGAAACTCTGCTTGTTTGCGGCGGCCGAGGCAATGTTCTGTTCGACGCCAATCGAGCCCGCGGAGCGAAGCGATCACTTCCGCTGGTTGAGCTATCGGGCCCAGCGCCAAACTTTCCAAACCGGTCGGTCGAGTTCTGAACCGAAGGAGCTTGGAAGCCTCGCTGGATGGTCACCGGGCGATTCGTAGCAAACGTTCCACTGTCGTTCCCTGATGCCGTTTTTGAATCAGAGATTTCGTCGTCATCGTCCGGGCCCGGACGTAAAGAATCGTCCGCCCCAAAAACGCTGGTCTTCATTGTCAGCTCAGGCGGTTTGGGCGCGGCGGTCAATGTGCCACTGCCAGGTACGCGAAAACGAGCGTTGCTGTTTGAAGGCGCCAACATGTTAGCCGGTGGTGCCGGTGGAAGATATTTGCCGCCGTCGATAGGACGCGGGTGAAAGCTCGGCTGGGACGATGCGGGCTTCGGCTTGGATTCCAGTTCAACTTTGGCCGAATAAGAACGTTGGCCTCCATCAAAAGCCAACACCGAATGATCGGAATTGGGTTGAGCGTTTGCTTGGCGGGCCGCAACGGTTAGCAATCCAAACACCAAAACGATGGACGTGGCTTTGCAAGATGACGTCCAAATAGACTCTTGTGGTTTGCGAATCGAAGATGACTTGCTTCGAAAAACAAAAACGATAGTGGCGATCACGAACAGCATCCTTGCACCTCGTTGACGAATTAATTTTCAACTGAATACGGCCGCAACCAAAAATGGTTCGCCGCTGCGTTGTTCTGCTTCCTTGCAGGTTCCATAACTTGTCCCGAATCGTTTTTTGGGTCAATCCCGATTCATTTGCCGCAGTCGCGACAGCATTGATTGATTCACAAACGCAATCTTGTCCCCAAATCGACGGCACCGAAATCAATTCGATATCACTTTTGACTTCCAGAATTCGATCGCGATTTTTTTGACAGCATATTAACTAACGCTCGCCAAGCTTCAAATCTTCGCTTGTCTAACAAAATTCGTTGATCGCCCCAGCTTTTCAAATGCGAATTCTGCAACTGGCATCTTGCGTGCAATAGTGGAAATCACGATCGCACCGAAGCGATCCAATTAAAAATTAGGGAGCAAATTGATGAAGTCCACCATCACACCGACCGCTAGCAGAGTTGCTTTAGGATTAACAATGCTTTTCGCTGTTTTGGCGATCGGCACGCCCGCAACTGCGACGGCCGACGAATGTGCCAACATTGATCGTCTGGCCAGAAAGATCCAACGCAAGACGCGGTTGTTGGTCAAGAAAACAGTTCACTACCGCCACACAAATCAATACCGAGCCCTCGTTCGCGAAACTTCATCGCTGTACGGAGCCGCCACGCATATTCACGAAATCGCTCACGACGAAAACAACCTACATCTCTTGCAGGCCGATCTGGCGCAGCTGGACCAATGCTTCCATCGCTTGGAGGCACTTTTTGACGCCACAGAAGTTTTCGCCAGCCAAGGTCAAGGACAAATCAAAGGATCAACGCGGCAAGTAAGAGTTTTGCTAGATTCCATCGAAGATTCGATCCACCGCATCCAAGCCGACGTTCGCACGCTACAAAGACGAAATCAACCGGTTCGACGCCCCGCCTACTTTCCACAGCAACAGTCATTCCGCCCCGTCTACTCGGGGTACCAACCCAACTTCGGCCCACGAACACCCGGCTGCGGATACGGGGTCAGAAACAGCGGCAGGAACTTTTCCTTCGGTACCGGCAGCCTACGAATTCCATTTGGGTTTTAGGGCGAGCTTCGGAGACTAAGAATGGATCAGGTTTGATGGGTTCGGTATTTGTAATGTTGTATTTTACTGAATCACCTTCGGGGAGCTGGGCTGCTGTAGCAACTGGTAGATAACCAATAAAAAAACCGCCGTGACACATTTGTCGCGGCGGTTTTTTTTGATGGCTGAGATGGCTGCCAACGAATGTTAATTGTTGAATCCCGCCACACCGAATTTTTCTTCACTTGGCGATGTTATCGTCGAGGAACATCTGGCTTGAGCGATTCGCTGACTCGAGCTTCGGACACATCGTAGACAAACACGCTGTCTTCGGCGACGACGCGACGTTCGGAGCCTTCGATTTGCGTCACCGTGCGAACCACGTGTTCGCCGCTGGTCACACCCACCGCGGCGAATTGAAACGCAACCTTTCGGCCTGGACCGATCTGTGGCTCGGTAAACGTGATTTTGTTGCCGACCTGCGTTAGCTTCTGGCTGTCGCTTTCGACCGCTCGCAAACTATCCGGTAGCTCGACCGTAACGTTAACATCGATTGCCTGACGACTTCCGGTATTGGCGAGTTCGACCGCAAACAATGCCTTGCCGCCGACCTGAACTGGACCTGAAGCGTTTTTAATGGCCACGCTAACGTTGGCTCGTGTAGTCACGCGAGTCGTCAAACGAATTTGCTTTTCAGACGTTTCGCGGCTACCGACGGTAATCATCGAAATTTGCTCGCCCTCTTCAGAAGCGATCGCCATCAACTGGATTTGCTCCGAGCTACCTTTCGTGATCCGGTCGAAACGCCAGCTCAGCACACCTTTTTCGGCATCGACATTGGCTTCGCGACTGATCGTCGTCACCTTCATCGACCTCGGCACCGTCAAAGCTACTTGAACATCCGTCACGTCAACTTTTCCTTGGTTGGCTAGGTTGATCGTATAAATTCCGTTTCGGTTGACAAAGTTAACCTTGGGTCCAACGGCTGAAATTTGCAGCGTCGGTTCGTACACAACCATGTTCATATTGGCAAGCTTTGGCGCGGCACCGTCGTCCGACTGAATCGAAGTTTTCAGCTGAACCGGGCCGGCAGCAATCGCTTGCGAATGATAGGCGATCTTTGCAACTTTCCCCGGAGCGATTTCAGCAATCCGCGCCTTGGGAGTTTTTAGCTGCGCGAGATTGGGCGGCAACAACGTTTGCACATCTACATTCGTCGCAACGCCATCGCCGACGTTCGTCACAACTAATTCGTGAACAATTTTGTCACCAATGTTCGCTTGAGCCGGACCATTGATGATCGCTTGCAATTGTGGCTGGCGAACTGCAACCAAGATCTTTTGCTGACTTTCGGTTCGCACCGAAGTCGCGATATCAATCGGGGCTCGCTGGCTGGGCACAACGTTCATCCGCACCGTTTGTTTTTCGTTCGCGT
The DNA here is from genome assembly GCA_964601665.1 of uncultured Pirellulaceae bacterium. Taxonomy (GTDB): domain Bacteria; phylum Planctomycetota; class Planctomycetia; order Pirellulales; family Pirellulaceae; genus Mariniblastus. Next base: position 8,730 of record CAZROJ010000018.1, on the reverse strand, counting down.
TCATTCCCCGTAGATTGAAACGAACTAACTGCCCGTCAACCGCCGCTGGCTGAGGCGAAGCCGAGATCAATTTAACATGGCTTGGCAAGGCGACCACAAACTCGACTTGGCCAACGCCCGTTTTGCCTGTATTGGTCAGCTCAGCCGTCACTGTCGCTTCTTTGTTGACGTTAACAAACGGTGGTGATTGGATCGTCGTGCGGATGGCCGAATCGAGCTTGCTGACCATCGGCTTCACGTCCGTTGCTTCACGACGACTGGGAGCCGCCGGCACATTGCCGTTATTTTTGGCAGTGGCGTTGGGAAGGTTTGCCGGGGCTGGAGGAGTCGCATTGACAGCTTCATTGCCCAACAGCACCTTAGGTACTCGAATTTTTTCGTAGCCGACACTCGGAGCAGTGGCAGTTGGGAAATCATTTCTCGCCACTCGCGAGACCTTCGCCGGTTCCGTCTTTTGGATCGTCGCACCAGTTTGCGGTTGAAGACGAATAACTCGATTAACAGGTTGCTTATCACCGACGAAAGCTTCTTGAGCGTCAACATCGGTTGAGGATAAAAAAAGGCAGGCCGTTGCCGCTATCATGGCGGACTTTCTAGCGGTTCGTTGCAACATTGGTGCACTCCACGAAATAAATATTTGTATGCGTGACCAAAAACCTGACGGCTTCGGTCAACACCGTCGGAACGTTCGACCCCCTAATTAGGGAAAATACTGGACCAGCACAATGCTGCTTTTGCTATCGCGTCATCATCGACGACATATTGCGCGAAACCGCAAACCATCCAATCAACTCCATCTCCCGCTGGCGGGTCATCGATTCGCTTTTCAGTTGGGCAACATCCAACAACGGCTTGCTATCTGACGACGATTCGCCAAGGTTTTCACGATTGGCAATCTGAACAAAAAATGAATAAAATCAGCGTGTCGACGGCGGTTTAACGTGATAATGGCCGCGAGATCCGAACATCACCTGCGTTTACGTTTCAATTAAAAACGTC
>CAZROJ010000018.1:5156-7631 GCA_964601665.1 uncultured Pirellulaceae bacterium | reverse complement strand
AAAAACGTCCACGTTTGCTTGAAAAACACTCACGTTTTGTTTGAAAAACGTCCACATTTTGTTTGAAAAACGTCCACGTTTTAACCAATCCCAACAAGGCACCTCGTGAATACAACTCAACCATCAAGCCTGGCCAATTTGTTGTTGCACCCCTTTTCGGCGATGGCAATATTGACGCTAGCATTTACCCATTCATCAGCATTCGCTCAAGACAAAATGGAATACCCAACTTCAAAAACAGTTGACGTGTCGGACGATTTTTTTGGCGTCACCGTCAACGACCCGTATCGGTGGCTCGAACAGGACGTTCGCAAAACAGAAGTCGACCAATGGATCAAATCGCAAAACGGTGTCACGTCGCAGTACCTGCAGAGCCTGCCCGGGCGCGAGAAAATTGAAGCTCGACTGACGCAACTTTGGGACTACGAAAAATTCGGCACGCCCTTCAAAGAGGGCGATTCATATTTTTTCTTCAAAAACAATGGCCTGCAAAATCAGAGCGTTCTTTATCGATCGAAAAAAATCGATGGCGAAGCCACCGTCGTCATCGACCCCAACACGTGGAGCGACGACGGCACCAAAGCACTCGGCGGCCTAGCCTTCAGCGACGACGGAAAACGATTGGCCTACGGAATCCAAGTCAGCGGCTCTGACTGGCGAACTTACCGCGTCTTGGACATCGAGACAGGCAAAGTCTTGGACGACAAAATTGAATGGATGAAATTTAGCGGCGCCGCTTGGGCCAAAGATGGTTCAGGATTTTACTACAGCCGCTACGACGAACCGCAAGCTGAACAAGAATTGCAGAGCATTAACCTTGGTCAAAAAGTTTATTTCCACCAGCTCGGTCAGCTCCAATCCGAAGACAAGCTAATTCACCAAGACCCTGACAACCCGGAGTACGGGTTCGGCGCCGAAGTCACCGACGACGGTCGATACGTTGTACTCACCAATTGGGTCGGCACCGACGATCGTTATCGAATTCTCTACCAAGACCTAAACGAGCCAGACGAAGGCATCAAGGTTTTGATCGACAAGTTCGAAAACGAATTCAGCTTTATCGGCAACGAAGGCAGCTTGTTGTATTTCAAATCAGACTTTGGCGCCCCAAAAAAATGCATCCTCACGATCGACTTGGACTCGCCCGACCAAACTCGCACGACGATCGTCCCCGAATCGGCAGATTCAATGGAGTCGGCCAGCATGGTTGGCGATCGGCTAATCGTCAGCTATTTGAAGGACGCCAAGTCACAAATTAAAGTCTTTGATCTGTTGGGCAAATTCCTGAACGAAGTCCAGCTTCCGGGCATCGGCACGGCCAACGGTTTCGGTGGTTCGCGTGATCAAACGGAAACTTTTTACACGTTCTCCAGTTTTAATCGTCCGCCCAGCAGCTACCGATACGATTTAAAAACTGGCCAAAGCGAGTTGGTTCGCGAAGCAAAGGTTGATTTCAATCCAGAAGATTTTGTGGTCAAGCAAGTGTTCTACACCAGCAAAGACGGCACTCGTATTCCAATGTTTGTCTCTCACAAAAAAGATCTGAAACTGGACGGCACCAACCCGACTTTGCTCTACGGCTACGGCGGCTTTAACATTTCGCTGTCACCCAATTTTTCGATCTCGAAACTCCAATGGATGGAAATGGGAGGCATCTACGCAATGGCGAATCTTCGTGGCGGCGGCGAATATGGAAAACAATGGCACAAGGCCGGCACGAAAACCAACAAGCAAAACGTTTTTGATGACTTTATCGCAGCGGCAGAATTCCTGATCGCTGAAAATTACACCTCGCCAAAGCATCTCGCGATCCAAGGTCGCAGCAACGGTGGTTTGTTGGTCGGCGCCTGTATGACTCAGCGGCCCGAACTCTACGGCGCTTGCTTGCCTGCCGTCGGTGTCATGGACATGCTGCGATTCCACAAGTTTACCGCCGGCCGCTTTTGGGTGGACGACTACGGCAACGCGGAAAAGGACGAAGACGAATTCCGAGCGTTACTGGCGTATTCGCCCTATCACAACATCAAACAGAACATTCAATACCCGCCGACTTTGGTCAGCACTGCCGACCGCGACGATCGCGTGGTTCCATGGCACAGTTTCAAATTCGCCGCTCGTCTGCAGCAGACCAACGCCGGCCCGAATCCAATCTTGATTCGAATCGAAACCAAAGCTGGCCATGGTTCTGGAAAACCAACCTCCAAAATCATCGAAGAGGTCGCCGACGAATGGGCGTTCTTGTCCAAGCATTTGGGACTGAAACTAGACTAGGATCACCTCGCCAGTCGGGCAGTCCGATGATCGCCCGAACCGGTGCTGTAGTGCTTCGAGCGACCGCGTCACGTTCGCAACGGACAACGGCAGCCTGACTCCAATTCAGAATTCGTTCTGAAGAAAAATCACGCGATGCCCTGCACGCACCAAAGCCAAAGCCAAAGCATTCAAATCGTTCAAAACACCGAAGGCTTGCAAAAC
>CAZROJ010000018.1:0-5056 GCA_964601665.1 uncultured Pirellulaceae bacterium | reverse complement strand
CCAAAGCCAAAGCCAAAGCATTCAAATCGTTCAAAACACCGAAGGCTTGCAAAACATTCCGTTTGATCAAGATGACTGCATTCACCAAGATGACTGCGTTCAACTAAACTTCTTCAACAGCTTCAAACACAATTCACGCAACCCATCGTTATTGAAATGGATTTAACGGCCGGCCATCCAACGCTTTGTTGGCTTGTTTGCAGAAATGCGTGACACTCGCCCCCAATTGGAGGTGTTCTTTAGTGCTTCTCCCACAACTGTTGAGCCGACAGCGTTAGCCGCGGGCATTTTGGGTTATGGGACAAACACTTAATGCCGAATTTACGTCCTACCGCTTTTGGAGAACAATAAATATACTCCTTGAAATTTTATACGTGGAATTATCGAAATAGCTTTTAGCGGTGCAGGCCAAAGGTGTTTCAGAATTGCCGCTCGAATCGTAAAACAATTCTTTAAAAACTGAACCGATTTTGGAACCGTCGATGCGTGGCAAAATATTTGAAATTTCAATTTGCCTGTTAATATTGTCTTCAACGATCCTTATCGGCCAAGAACAAAACAGCCAGAATTTAGTTCGCCCTTCCAATGGTTCGACATACCAAGAGTGGTCTGAATTCCTTACCCAATCTGAAATAACTCCATCGCTGATTAAGCATCTTGAAAATCAAATCTCGCTGAGCGTGGCCGATCAAGACTTTAAAACTTGCGTTGTGATCGCCAATGCAATGCAATATGTGGAAGACGATGACTTAGAATTAGATCGTTGCCCAAAGATTTTTGAAAAACTTCTTACAGTGATCCCCAAAGAATTCCATTCGGACCGAGCCAATCTTCAGAACGAGATTGGAATCTACTACAACTGTATCGGCCGTACCGACAAAGCATTAGCAGCTTACCAAGCGTCGTGCGAAGAAATGAAAATCGGCGGAAACGAAGCCGGTCAAGCTATCGCATTGGGCAATATCGCTGGACTATTTGAGGACATTGGAGACCTTGAAAATGCGATTAAATTCAATCTAGAGACTAAACAACATTCCGAAGCTCTCGAAGGCTTTGACCGCAATTACAACTTGATGTTCGACAACTATCGACTCGGCAGGCTTTATGCCAAGACGGATCAAAATGAGTTAGCAATCCGCTGCTTTGAAGAGTCAATTCAGCTTGCCAGGGACCATCTCGATAACGACACAAGACTTTGGGTGGCGATCGATTACCTCTCATTCCTTGTGCGTACAGCAGAACTAAAAAAAGCGAAATGGCTGATAGCCGAATGTGAATTGCTGCTTGAACAAGACATCTCGCCACAACACGCACACCAGTTTCAGTTTGTTCAAGCCGCTTACTATTTAGCAACTAAACGCGTAAAAAGAGCGGCATTCGAACTTGAGGCAATTACGCGCTCAGATTGCCTTTGCAATTGTACGGGATGCCGGGAAAAATTTTTGAAAATCGCCGGAAAGGTCTACCTAGCCAAAGGCGAAGTCGAACAAGCATACGAAATACAATCCGAACTGATCGAGGTGATGAACTCGAAAATGAATAAACTGAAGGACCAAGAAAGAAAAAACATGAAAGCCTTGGTCGAATTCGAATACGCTCGCGAAGCTGATCAACTCGAGGCCAATTCAATAGCGGCTCAGGCAAAATCGACAGCGCGAATCCGAAACCTTTCTCTGGCATTCGCTTCGTCTTTCGCCGTGTTTGCTGGTGCCGCTTGGCTTATGGAACGCACCCGACGCGAGCAGCTTAAAAAATTGGCCAGCCAAAAGGGGGCCAACCAAGAACTGAGCGAGATCGTCGAAGAAAGAACTGCGGCGCTTGTTCAACAAGTTGAAGAGCGGATACAGCTTCAAAAAGTCTTGAACCGTAAACAAAGACTCGAGGCCGTTGGGCAACTCACCGGCGGAGTCGCTCATGATTTCAATAACCTTTTGCAAGTCATTCTTACTTCCAACGAAATGCTGGAGCTTAAACTGGGCGACGAAATTGACGCTGGCACGAGAGCAATTATTGATTCGTCAACCTCCTCTGCTGAAACGGGTGCCGCGATCATTCAGCAATTGCTGGCATTTGCAAGGCAACAAGTCTTAACTCCGCAAACCATCGACATCGTCGACTATTTCAATTCTCAAATTCGGCTGATCGAAGCGGCCGTGGGAGAAAAATTGACCCTCGATATCGATTTCCCGAGTGACCAGCGAGAGCTTTTTATACGCGTCGATCCCGCCCAACTTACAACCGCGATCATCAACTTGACCTCGAACTCGCGTGATGCGATCGACTCAGAAAGTGGAGAAATAAAATTGACCGCGAAGGTCATGCAGGAAACGGATAAAACATATTGGCCGTCGCAAATTAGCGATCAACCATGCATTTTGATTTCGGTCAAAGACAATGGCTCTGGGATGAGCGAAGAAGAACTGGACCGCGCGGTCGAACCGTTCTTTACCACCAAGCCACAAACGGAGGGATACGGACTGGGGCTCAGTTCGGTTGAAGGTTTCATCAAACAGTCCAATGGCGACATCCTTATTGAAAGCTCGCCAGAGTTTGGAACCGTGGTGAGCCTAGCAATCCCCATCGTCACACAAGAGATTTCCCAAAGTAATGGAACGAAAGCTCGAAATATTCCACTCATTAACGGCTCGCGTTTATTGATCGTAGAAGACAATCTAGAAATCGGCACTTTGCTCAAAACTAGCCTGAGTCAGATTGGCTTCGTGACTGAAACCGTGGCTTCTGCGGACGCAGCGGTTGAACTGCTCGAAAAGGAAAAAACCGCTTTTGACTGTGTACTTTCGGATGTGCGAATGCCCGGAAAACGAAACGGCGTCGAGCTCTGCGATTGGATACTTGAAAATTGCCCCGGAACGCCTGTCATATTGATGACCGGATACTCAACCGATCTAGGCTTGAAATCCAAAGATGTGCATATTCTTAGCAAACCCTTTTCAAATCAAGAACTGCTGTCCCTGTTTCGCCAGCAAATCTTGATTAATTCCAATTAGTTCGGGAAACCGAGCGACAATTGCCGTCTTGCCGTCAACGGCTACTTTTTTCTCGACCGAGTTTACCTCGGCTGTGCCACGTCTTGCCACAGGCAACCGGCCCATGACCAGCCAACGCCGAAACCGACCATTAGGTTTTTCAGCTCCGGCCCCATGTCGCCGCGTTCGCGCATTTGACGAATCAAAATTGGCAATGTGGATGAAACCGTGTTGCCAAAATTCTCAAGCAAAATCGGCACCCGCGATTCATCAACCTCCAACACTTGCTGCAGTTGGTTCAACATCTTGAACGTGGCTTGGTGTAACAACAAAAAACCGATCTCGTCCATCGAGGACTCGGCTGACTCTAAAACTTCGTCGATCAAACCGGGAATCGCGCCAACGGTGAAATTGATCAAAGCCGGCCCGTCCATGTACAAATCGCTCTTCCAACGACGACGATGCCGCGGTGCCACCTGAGGCTCCTTACGAAATCCATTCGACGTCGCCAGCAGAGTATTGGCACCTTTGCCGTCGGTCCCGAATTTAAAACCCCACAACGACGGTTCGTCATGAGCTTCAATCAACGTCGCGGCCGCACCATCGCCAAAAATTGTTCGCAGGCTACGATCGTTTTCGTCGATCAACTTCGTGTAAGTTTCAGCCGTGATAAACAAAATCCGTTTGGCCGCGCCCGATCGAATCAGGCCGTCACAAATCGACAGCCCGTAAACGTAGCCGCTGCAGCCGAGATTAAAATCGAGCGCCCCGCAGTGGGTCGGCAAACCAAGCCGGTCTTGGATCAAGCACGCGGTCGTGGGCAGTGGGTAGTCCGGTGTCTGCGTGCAAAAGAGCAAAAAGTCGATCGTCGAAGGATCAATGTCGAACTCTTCAAACAGTTTCTCCGCCGCCGCCACGCCTAAATCAGACGAGCATTCGTCCGGCCCGGCGATGTGGCGCTGGTGGATGCCTGTTTTAGAAGCAATCAGATCCATATCCCAGCGCGGATTATTCGCTTGGAGATCGGCGTTGGTTTCGATCAGTTCGGGGAAATGAAGGGCGATCGGCCCTACGGCAGCATATTTCACGGACAACCCTATTCAGGACGCCAAATGCAAGCAATCGGCGGCTTTTATATCGGTGGCACACCGGCGTTGATCACCGGAAGCTCCACAGGCTTTTGTTATTTAATACGAAAAAGCTGGCCTCAACCCTCAGCGAAAGGGGATCGAAAAACCTCGGAAAACCAAACCCAACCAACCAAAAATCGCATCGATTGGAATCATCACCAAGTAGCATTTCAAACGCCGATCGCCCCGGTGATGAACCTGAATTGCCCACCACCAGAAGCGTCTTTCGACTAGCTCTACCGCTCGATTTTACCCGCAAATCGCAGCCGGGGGAAAGCCCACCGCCATAAATGACCGGTCTTATTTTTTCGTAATTTGAGCCAAAAACAGTCGACAATCTACCCAAACCTTGAGCTGATTATCGTTCAATTTACGATTGGATTTGCAGATTCTTTTTCGCCGACTGCCGGCACCGCCGGGGATCGCTTGAACGCTCGGGTAGGCAGTGTGATATTTGGATCGTCCGGGCTGACGACCAAAGTTTCAGCTTTCCCACCGCCAGACCATTGAATATGGTTCAACTGGTCATCGTTGAGCTCAAAAAAGATTCGATTTTCAAACGTCAACTTGCCCGCGAGATTGCCGTCGAGCTCAAAGTAGAGCCAAGCCTGCTTCGGATCCGCCTCGTGGCCGTACCATTTGATCGCCCCCTTGGCATCTCGTTTGGCATCTCGTTTGGCATCTCGTTTGGCCTCTCGTTCGTCCAGCTCTTTCGCGGCATCAACACGGAGCGCATCATCGTCGACCAAAACTGGCTTCGCTTTCCTCGCCAAGCCGTCCGACTTGCCGGGCTGGCGATTGGAATTCGAGCTTTCGCCGACTTGGCCGGCCGCCACCAGCCAATTGGCAGCTTCCGCCTTAGCGGCTTTCGACTCGGCGGAACTCGACTCGGCGGAACTCGAATGGCCGACTGCGGCAGGGGCTGAATCCGAATCGGCT
>CAZROJ010000017.1:19472-34845 GCA_964601665.1 uncultured Pirellulaceae bacterium | reverse complement strand
TCGCCTTCGAATTCAGCTCGCGTAGACAAACTCGACTGGCGTTTGCACATCTGGATGCAGGCTGCGATGAACGGGGCAGTGCTGAACCGCCTCTTCCAACGCCGATCGATGTCGATCTTCGATTCCCACTGGCATTGTGATTTTCATCGGTAGCTTCGCGATGCGACGTGGCGCCTCGGCTGACATGTGCTTTTCAATCGCGATCTTCATGCCGCTCAAATCAACGTCGTGGCGCTGAGCGTAAATTCCCATGATGGTTGAGATGCAGGTCGCCAGTGCCGTGGCCAGCAAATCCGTAGGCGAGAACGATTCGCCTTTTCCATGATTGTCCACCGGCGCGTCCGTCGTCAGCTCGCACCCGCTGGGCCCATGCGTGGCTTGGCAGCGCAAGCCGCCTTGGTACTCGATACAGATTTCGACCATTGCATTTCCTCGAACAAAAAATTTGCGAATTCAAACGTAGAAACCCGCGATCAAGATCCGCCGATTTCTTCGAAGTAGATATTTGTCGCAGTTTAACAATTCGAAGGATCATTTCATCCCGGCCGGACTCGCGTTTTTACGAAATAAATCGTGATCGAGAATAAGATTCAGCCTGCCGATCCGTGCATGATTTGGCTAAGATTTCGGCTTTCATGCATCCGACTTTCTCAACCTAACGCCACCGATGACAACTCGCGTCCTGCTGACCACGACATCGTACCAAGACACCCCTGGCTCTCACCAAGATTTGCTCGAATCTCAAGGCTGGGAAATTGTTCGCGAGCGAGGCCCGCTTTCGGAAGCTCAAATGCTAGCGCTGGCTGGCGAGTTCGATGGTTTCATTTGCGGCGATGATGCGATTACCGCCGCCGTGATTGACAAGTCGTTGCCTCGGCTGAAGTGGATCAGTAAGTACGGCATCGGCATCGACAAAATCGACAAAGACTATGCGACCTCCAAGGGACTGCCCATCGGATTTTGTCCGGGCGTCAATCACACGACCGTCGCCGAGCATACTTTTGGGTTGCTGCTTAGCCTGACCAAAAAGGTTTTTGAGGTCGGCTGTGAGACTCGCCAAGGAAATTGGAAACGAGTCACCGGCAATGAAATCATGGGCAAACGAATCGGCGTCGTGGGAATGGGCCGAATCGGAAAAGAGGTGATCAAGCGAGCGAGTGCGTTTGGTCTGGAGTGCTGTGCCTTTGACGTTTATTGGGACAAGGCATTCGCTGACCAGAATAATGTGCAGCAGTGCGAAACCATCCAAGACCTATTGACCAGCTGTGACATTGTTTCGCTGCATTGTTTCTTAGACGACAGCACGAACAACCTGATTAACGCCCAAACGATCCAGACAATGAAAGACGGCGTTATCATTCTTAATTGCGCTCGCGGTGAAATCGTTAATCCACAAGACATCGCGGCCGCTTTGGAATCGGGCAAAGTTGGCGGGTACGGCGCGGACGTTTTGGATGTCGAACCACCGCCGTCAGATCACGTCCTGTTTTCAACGCCCAACACGCTGATCACGTCTCATATCGGTTCGCGAACTTTCCAGTCGGTTGTTCGCCAAGCGACGATGGCGACTGAGAATGCGATCCTGTTTTCTCAAGGCCAACCGCCTTTGGCTCAAGCGAACAAGCTGCCCAGCGATGTTGAAATGAAATCAAACGATACGATGTATGTCGTCGATGTCGAAGCTCATAACAATTTGGTCAAAGCCGCGTATTTGCATCGCGGCTACAGTGCAGCCGAAGCCGACGCGGCGGCCAAGTTTTGCCAGCTGGCGTCGCATTATGGAATTCGCACTCACAATGCACTGAAGGCACTTCACTTGGACCATTTGTTCGGCAGTGCGATCGGTGGCTGCGTTCCGGGTGCTGAAATCGAAAAAAGGCCTTGCCGCTTTGAGGGCTCGGAAATCTGGGACGCCAAACTCAAACTTGGACAGTCGGTTGCCTTCGACGCGATCGAACGATGTATCGAGCTGGCGGACAAATACGGCGTTGGCCAAGTCAGCGTCGACAATTCATTTCATTACCTGTGGGGCGGTGGCTACGTCATGGAAGCTGCTCTTCGCGGCTATATCGCTTACACGAACTGCACGTCCACGTTAGCGGAAGTGGTTCCCTTTGGCGGCAAAGTTCCGACGCTGGGGACAAACCCGCACAGCTGGGCTTTTCCAACTCAAGACGCCATTGGATTCCCGATCGTGATCGACTGGGCCACGTCGACGGTGGCGATGGGCCGAGTGCAACAGTTTAAGCGTGAAGGAAAACAATTGCCGCCGGGCGCGGCGGTCGATGCCGATGGCCGCGAAACAACCGACCCCAACAAGGCCGTGTCTTTGTTGCCCTTTGGTCGCCACAAAGGTTACGGACTTTCTCTGATCAACGAATTGGTCGGCGGGTTGATCGGCGGATCAACGCCTACTCTTCGCGGTAAGAAAGTTCCAGCCGGCGAAAAGTCTTCGACAAACTTTTACTTTCAAGTGATTCACCCCGAGGCGATGGACGCGGGCTTGTTCGCTCATGGCCGAACGCAGAACGAAAACTTGAAGGTGGTTTTGGAAGACGTCTTGGGTCATGGCAACAGCGACACCTGCATCTTCCCGGGACAAATCGAAGCCAACGCGGCCAAGGCATCCGAAGCGGCCGGCGGTTTGCTGTTTAGCGCGGCCGAAGTGGCTGGGTTCAATGAAATCGCAGCCGAATGCGGTTCGCCTGCGTGGGACATTAAATCCCTGAAACAAGCCTAGTCGATTCGGCAATTTGTCACGAGCTGAGAACTGACGAGAAATTAATCTCTGAATTCAACCCCGGATGCGGCACGACGAGCACTGCATCAAAGCAGCCCCAACCAAACCGATTGCTCGTGCACCAAAAATGCCATGCAATTTTTTTACCAACCTACTTTTTACTCAAAATAACAATGAGCCTTATCGAACAACTTTTTTCTTTGAATGGCAAAACAGCGGTCGTCATCGGCGGCACAGGCGAACTCTGCGGTGCGATGGCAATAGCGATGGCGGGTGCGGGGGCCGAAGTGGTCGTGGTTGGACGCAGCGAAGAAAAAGCCAAGAGTAAACTACAGGCGATTGAAGCCGCGGGCGGTTCGGGCTATTTCGTTCCCGTCGATGTTTCTTCCCGGGAAAGCCTGGAGAGCCTTTTGGCGACGGTTGTCGAAAAATCGGGCCAATGCGACATCTTGGTCAACGGTGCTGGCGTCAATTCGGCGACTCCGTTTTTGGATGTCCCCGAAGACGAATACGACCAAATTTTTAATACCAACGCCAAGGCCGTGTTTGTCACCTGCCAAGTCTTCGGCAAGTACTTTCTGGAAAACGACATCAAGGGCTCGATCATCAATGTCGGCTCGATGTCGGGCGTCATTCCTTTGTCGCGCGTCTTCACCTATTCGATGTCCAAAGCAGCCGTCCACAACATTAGCAAAAACTTGGCTCGCGAATGGGCCACGCAAGGCGTTCGCGTGAACACGATTGTTCCAGGTTTTTTCCCCGCCGAACAAAACCGGAAAGTCCTCACGCCCGAACGCGTCGAACAGATCATGGGCCACACGCCGATGAAACGTTTTGGCGACGCCAATGAACTCGACGGCGCAACGCTACTGCTGGCCTCCGATGCTGGATCTTTCATGACCGGCACTGAGATCATAGTTGACGGCGGCTATGCCTGCATGACAATCTAAAATTTCGGTCCCCACAGCCACTGACCGCCACTGAGACTATCAATGTCTCGGATTCGCCCCCATACGCACTAACCTTTCGACAACGGCTGCACATCGGCTACAAAGTTGCCGCTGAAATGGGCGAACGCTACTACTGTGCGTTGGAAGAATTCGAACCCCATGTCACGCGAAACGTGACAGCCAACCTCTGGGAACGACACCTCAAGCCTCTGTTCATTGACTAACTCAATTAACCTTCGAACAACAATCCTTTTAAAAAAGAAAATGAAACGATGAAAGTAAAAGCTGCCGCGGATTGCCAATTTGACATCTTGTCGCTGGGCGAAGTCATGCTTCGTCTTGACCCCGGTCATGGGCGCGTTCGCACGACTCGCCAATTCCAAGCTTGGGAAGGCGGCGGCGAATACAACGTCGCGCGTGGGCTTCGCAAGTGTTTTGGCATGCGTGCCGCACTGGTATCTTCTTTTGTTGACAACGAAGTCGGACATTTGCTGGAAGACTTTATCATGCAAGGCGGCGTGAACATGGATTACGTCAAGTGGGTCCCGCACGACGGGCTGGGTCGAAAATCACGCAACGGTCTTAACTTTACCGAACGCGGCTTCGGCGTTCGCGCAGCTCTGGGTTGTATCGATCGCGGACACACCGCGGCGTCGCAATTAAAAGCCGGCGATATCGATTGGGATCACATTTTTGGTGAACTGGGAGTTCGTTGGTTCCACACCGGCGGAATCTACGGCGCGCTTTCGGGCACGACGCCGCAGGTGATCAAGGAAGCTTTGACGGCAGCCAAAAAACATGGCACCATCACTTCGTACGATCTGAATTACCGAGCGTCACTTTGGGAAGATTTCGGCGGTAAAGATGCCTGCCAAAAAACCAACCGCGACATCGCGCCCCTGGTCGATGTGATGATTGGCAACGAAGAAGACTTCACTGCCTGCCTTGGTTTGCACGTCGAAGGCGTTGACGACAACTTGGCCGAACTACCGATCGATGGTTTCTCCAAGATGATCGATCAAGCGACAAAAGACTTTCCCAATTTCCAAGTCATTGCCACGACGATGCGTGGTGTCAAAACAGCAACGGTCAATGACTGGGCCGCGCTGTGCTGGAAAGACGGCCAACTCTACCAATCGATTCAACGACCAAACATGGAAATCTTTGATCGAGTCGGCGGTGGCGACAGTTTTGCTTCGGGTTTGATCTACGGATTGATCACGACAGGCGACGGTCAGCAAGCAGTCGACTACGGTGCCGCTCACGGCGCCCACGCGATGACGACCCCCGGCGACACCACCATGGCGACTCTGCCAGAAGTGGAAGCGTTGATGAAGGGCAAATCGGCTCGCGTGAAACGTTAACTAAAAAAGGCTGATTAGAAATCGTTTATCGGAGGCCGCTTGTTCGCATCGCCGATCAAACGACTTTGGAGATCCCCGTCTGCTCCAAAGGCCAACGAAGCCCGCGATTGACCGTTTCGGCCGAACTTCGAACTTAGTGCCTTGCCAACGCTTAATTTTAGGATCAGCCGTTTTGGCAGACTGATTTCGTTTTCTCGGGCAACCGAGCCCGCAAACTCCTCAGATTCGCTCCGCTGCCTACTTTCTTTTCGCCCCTCTGGTCGCTTAAAATTAAGGAAGTGACAATGCGTTTCAACCTGTGGATCTCCGACTATGTTCAACACTCTGCTTGCCCAAGATGGCGGCCCCAATTTAACTCAAACACTGATGCTGATCGGCGTATTGGTTGTTGTACTTGGGTTATTCGTTTTTGCGATCGTGTTTTTAACGTACGCCCGATGGTGGATCCAATCGCTGTTCAGCAAAGCAGGGATTGGGCTATTTGACTTGGTCGGAATGTCTTTCAAAAAAGTCAAACCATCGGTCATCGTGCCGTGCAAAATCATGTCGGTCCAGGCAAAGCTGAAAGACCCCGAACTGACGACCAAAGCGTTGGAAGCCCATTACTTGGCTGGCGGCAATGTGCCGATGGTGGTTCGAGCTTTGATCGCCGCCCAAAAAGCGAAAACGATTGAGCTGAGCTATCGCGAGGCAACCGCGATCGACTTGGCCGGACGAAATGTTTTGGAAGCGGTTCAGACCAGTGTTTACCCCCGCGTGATCGATTGCCCGCCCAGAGGCTCAGCGCGCAAATCGCTGGATGCGGTCGCCAAAGATGGGATTCAATTAAAAGTTCGCGCTCGCGTCACGGTACGTTCGAACCTGCAACAATTGATCGGTGGTGCGACGGAAGAAACCATTATCGCTCGGGTCGGCGAAGGCATCGTCAGTGCGATCGGTTCAGCCGCCAGTCACAATCGAGTGCTCGAAAACCCAGACATGATTTCAAAAGCGGTATTGTCACGTCGCTTGGATTCACAGACGGCCTTTGAGATTGTTTCGATTGACATCGCGGACATCGATGTTGGCGAAAACATTGGTGCTCGACTACGAGCGGATCAAGCCGAGGCGGATACGCGTGTCGCGCGGGCTCGAGCCGAAGGCCGACGAGCGATGGCGGTTGCTCAAGAACAGGAGTACACGGCGGCGATCGAAGAAAGCAAGGCGAAATTAGTCGAAGCCGAATCGCAGGTACCTAAAGCGATGGCCGATAGTTTCCGAGGTGGCAAACTGGGAATCTTGGACTACTACAAATTGCGGAACGTTCAAGCGGACACGGATATGCGAAAATCGATTTCCGGCGGTTCTTCCAGCTAGAAATTTTCGCTCGAAATCATTTTGATTTTCCAACTTTTAAATTAACCCTGGATTACTGACATGGCTCGAGACATTGAAGAATTCCTTCGCCGCGCCGCCGAACGTCGCAAACAACAAAGCGGCGGATCGCCTACGCCGCCAGCACGGTCTCCGGAACAACGTCAACAGCCAAGCCGCGCCCCGCGTCCTTCGCAGGCTTCGCCGACGCCAGTCGCTTTGGAAGCACCGATTATTATTGACGACGTTCAAATCGTCGAACAAAGAATCCAGTCGAAACTAAAGAGTTCGATCGACACGTCGAGAATTTCCGCTCACGCCGATGCACTGGGCAAAAGGGTAAGCTCAGTTCACGATCGAGTCGAGCGTCAAGTTCACAAGCACTTGGATCACAATGTTGGCAAAATCGACGACACCGAAACCGTGACCGACGACCCTTCGCCAGAAATTGTTGGTCGGCAAGACAAGTCGGCTGCCAAAAAGCTGCGTAAATTACTGGCTGATCCCAAATCTGTCGGGCAAGCGATTATCTTGGCCGAGATTCTCAAACGCCCCGAATTTTAGTGCTGATGTGCTTCAATGGCACGCCGCGGTTAAGCCTGCTCAAACGTTGCTCAATCAATCTTGACGTCACAACCTTTCTTATTGCAATATTTCGATTTTTGAAGGATGATCTGTCGGTCTTTTCTGAGTCGCCCGTCGTCCAGCTTCCTTGCATTTTTCAACCATCACCAAACCAATGCCCGCTCTTAGCGAAGCTTTTCCGTCGTTCTACCCAAAGCGTTACCTGAAGAACGGTCACTCCCAAACTTTGGGAGCTTATTTCCTGCGGGGCAAACAGCCCGACTACTCGGCCAAGTCGCACATTGTTGAATTGTTTGACAACGACCGTCTGGTCATTCACGACGACAAACCAGAGAGCTGGATTACGGGCGACCGAATCGTGATCTTGATGCATGGCCTGTGCGGAAGCCACAAAGCACCCTACATGGTCCGGGCCGCCGACAAACTCAACCGTGCCGGCGTTCGAACATTCCGCGTCGACATGCGAGGCTTTGGCGATAGCACGTACATTTCACGTTCGCATCTTCACGGCGGTTGCAGCCAAGACTTGCTTTCAGTCATTCGATACGTGAATCAGCTCAGCCCGCTGTCGGCGATTTCGCTGGTCGGCTATTCGATCGGCGGGAATATCATTTTGCGTACGGCCGGAAAATGGCGATCCAAGATTGAAGGAATCGTCGATTCCGCGATCACGATCTGTCCGCCCGTGGATCTGGTCGAATGCGCGGGTAATCTTCGCCATAACGGAAACCGACTTTACGAACGCTATTTCATCAAAAACTTGGGCCAACAACTCATCCTCCGGCGAAAGTCAGTCGACGGCCTGATTGATTCTGGCATGGCGAAAATCCCCAATCGCTTGATCCATTTCGACGACCAATTCACAGCGCCCTGCTGGGGATACTCAAACGCTATCGAATACTATCGCGACGCGAGCTCCGGTCCGTGGTTGGACAAAATCGAAATCCCCACGGTGATCGTGACTGCCAAAGACGATCCCGTGGTTCCGTTTTCGATGTTCAGTCGTTTCGCGATGTCCAGCGAAATTGAATTGGTCGCTCCGGCTCAAGGCGGCCACCTCGGCTTTTTAGCCAGAAAAACCCGCGACCCCGACCGCCACTGGATGGACTGGCGAATCTGCCAAGCGATCGAAAATTTACAAACGACCAAAGAGAACAAAAATCTCGACCGTAACAAGACGACAGAAACCTCTAAGACGACAGAAATCTCTCTACCACCGCTGCAAAGACACGCTCGTCGTCAATCCAAACACGCGGTACAAAGATGATTGCAAAAGCGACACCCAAAGATACCAAAATCGGTTGGATTGGCACTGGCGTGATGGGTGCGAGCATGTGCCACCGCCTGCTAGACGCTGGCTATACGCTCACGGTCTACAACCGAACCGCGGCAAAAGCAAAATCAGTGCTGGACGCGGGAGCGAATTGGGCAGAGAGCCCGGCTGATGTTGCCAAAGCCAGCGATGTTATTTTTTCCATCGTCGGCATGCCCGAGGATGTGGAACAGACACTCCTAGGTGTCGACGGAGTCTTGGCGGGTGTTTCGGCTGGTAATGTTGTTGTCGACATGACGACCAGCACGCCGGACTTAGCAGTGCAAATTTTTGACGCCGCGAAAAAACTTGACGTCGCTTCCATCGATGCCCCGGTGTCCGGCGGCGACGTCGGCGCAAAAAACGGCAAGCTCTCGATCATGGTCGGCGGCGAAGTTGATGCGGTTGCGGCAGTCACGCCCCTGTTTGACCAAATGGGTTCGACGGTCGTCCATCAAGGACCTGCCGGAGCGGGCCAACACACAAAAATGGTGAATCAAATTTTGGTCGCTGCCGGAATGGTCGGCGTCAGCGAGGCGCTTGAATATGCCAAAGCCGCCGGGCTAAATTCAGAAACCGTTTTGCAATCGGTCAGCAGTGGAGCCGCAGGTAGTTGGGCACTCACAAATTTGGCTCCCCGGATTCTAAACGATGATTTCAATCCCGGTTTTTACGTTGACCATTTTGTAAAAGATCTTGGCATTGCCGTTGCCGAGTGCAATCGCATGAAAATTCAATTGCCTGGCTTGGACCTTGCCAATCGTTTGTATGACCAATTGCAAGCTGGCGGACACGGTTCGCTTGGCACGCAAGCACTGGTCAAGCTGTTTGAAATCGAAAAGCATGGCAGGATTTAACATGTCGCCGTCGCCTTCGCCGAGTGCAGGAAAACTCAATTCTGTTTTGCTGCACTCGCGTATAATTCGTTAATCAAAAAAATCTTTAAAATACGAGCCTGATTCATGGTCGCTTGCCGTTTGATTGCTACTTCAGTTTCTGCCGTCTTAATGTCCGTTGTTTGTTTGCAGCTCGCCGCCGCAGACGACGGCCAACCGATTGCCATCCGACATTGGCCCGGTGGCGGTATATCCGTTGAAACCATGTGGGATTTGAGCCTAGGTATCGGCATCGACACGACGGTTGAAAAAACGTTGCCGAAGAAGTTGGATTTCAAACTCGAGGATTTGCAAAAGGAATCTTTAACAACGATCGACCGGCTGCCCAATCAACCCAATCCTAAAATCGAATTCTTTAAGACGGATCCCACAACCGGTGATGTCGCCGTGCAATTGCCTTGGAGTATCGAAAGCGACTTGATCGCGGTGAACTCTTACGAGACACCTTCGATGCATTCTATGTCGGTAGGTAAAACAACATTTTTGATATTCTTCGAGCCTCCAAAAACAAACGAATTGTTGCCTGAATCCTTGAAGAAGTGGAATCTTGAATCGGTCGTCAGCAAGGCCGCGATTGACGTCAGTCGGATCGACGTTGATGCGGCCACTTGCAAAGAAATCGCCGAAGCGATGAAGCCAGCTCTCATGATCGTCCCGCGATCAATCACCAAAGTTGGCGAGATTGCAGTTGAGACGATTAAACACAATACCATTGCTTTTGCAGCCGGCGGCAACAACACAACACGAATCGTTTCGCTTGGCGAAAAACCGTATGAGATGAGCGACGAGCTAAAAGAACTCTTTGCGAAAAAAGAAGCTGCCTGCCAAGCGTCGCAGAAATTCTTTGCTGATCTATCTGTCGAACAGATGAACTTCAAACCGAGCAATGGCACTCACACGCCCCGCTGGAATCCCGAGCACATGATGGGACGCGAGCTATTATTCTTCTCGCAAATTTATCATGCGGTAGACCCGATGATCCCTGTGATGAACTTGAACCCCAAGCAGAACCCCGAAGCCTACAAGTTTGCTCATCCCGACTGGACGGGTGCGGAAGAAGCTCGGCAGATGCAACGAGTTCAAGTTTTCACTCGTCGCTTTGCCTACCTACTGGACGGCATGGACTTGGACAAACGAGCCAAAGGCAGTCGGTTTTGGACACCGCGCAAGCTGTTACTGCAAATGGTCCGACATTACAGCGAACACACCGGAAACGTAAAACAGAAGATGAAACTGCCCGGCTGGCCAGAAAAATAACCCCAATGAGCCGCAACGCATAAGCGGCCGGGCCCCCAATGGACCGTGACGCCTGAGCGGCCGGGCCACTCAATGAACCGTGACGCGTAAGCGGCCGGGCCCACCCAATGAGCCGTGACGCGTAAGCGGCCGGGCATCCCCCGCCGCCCCCACTCTCTACTTCCTAACCCACACCCCCATCGCGATCCCCAAAACCAAAAACCATGAAACCAAACTTAAACCAGCACCCACATAAAATCTAACCGGCCGGTAAATCATTCGAACTTCACAATCGCCGCACTGATTCGGCAGCTTCAGCTCTAACAAATCGCGATCGGTACACCTTGCCATCCCCGTCTGCCATTCTTCGTTTTCAAAACGCAATTCGACTCGCCAACCGCGATCATACAGCACTGGCAATTCAAACCACGAATCAGCCATCGGGCGATGCACTTGAATCGCAAATTGAGTTTCATTCCAATCAAACGATTCGTTATCGATCGAAACGCCGCCACGCTTGGCCAACAGCAAGTTACCAAATTCTTTTTGGGCAATCGAGCTAACGGGTGCCTCTTTGCTCAACACCCTGACTGATTCATCGCCCCAAAAAACCAGCGATAGTGAAACCGTATCTTCATTTGTTTTGGGGGACCGAAAGTTTGCACCTGTCAACCAATCGTCCTTTTGGCTGATCATCTGATTTCCTTGATCGACATAGGCCGACACAAACCGCTGGTATCGCTCGGGCCAGATCGAGTGAAAACTGCCGATCAGCCGGACCCTGCGTACCAGATGATGGCGAGCTTGCAACGTTTGACGCTGCCAGTCGACCAATTCTGACAACCGCGATTCCGACGACTCGACCAGAAATTGAAGCGGAAAGTGGTTAGCCAAAACCATTGTCGGCGGCCTGGCAGCACTCGGCGCATTCGAAAATGGTTCAACCGAAAATTGTTTGGCCAGCTCTGACTCGATCTTCAATTCACGTTGAAATACTTCTGCCGGGGCCTCCGCCAACAGCCAGCGATTGGCGACCGCCAAATCGACACTAGTCAACACCACCAGCAACCACCCAAGTACTTGACGTTGGCTGGAGAATTTTAATTTCGACCGGCAGGATGCTCCGAATTTCTCGATCAACAGAAAAAGCCCAACCAGTAACGTCATCATCACCATGGTGTGAACCAGTGCCGTGCGTAGTTGAATTCCAGCGGCAGCTGCTTGAAAAGGCCCGAACATCGTTTGGGCATTCATAGATTGGGCTACCAGCGGCTCAAACATCAGATGGCCATCGGCCCCAAACCACAGAAACAAAATCAGCGTCAAATCCAATAGTAAAACACCGACGCCAACGGTCCAACGAAGAGTAAACGATGACCGCAGCGTTGGCCCCAGCGCCCGCCCGGCGAGCAAACTTATCGCCAGACTAGCCAGCATGAATAGCTTGGCCGGATATCGAAAACTGAAATATTTCGGCAACGCGGTGCTCATCCACCAATAGACGCCACCCACGGGCGCCGCCCATACCTCTCCGCTCTCCGGCACACCCACCAACTCTCGCCAAGCCCAGACGGCACCGTACCAACCGAACGAACCGAACAAGAACGTCAATAGAATCCAACTGACCCAAACATTAATTCGGTTGCGTCCCCAAAAACGAATTTGAGCCAACGCCAAAACAACCACGATCAAACCAACATACAGCGAAGCAAACCACATCCGGTCGTTCGAGGGCAACAAATCCGTCCATCTTTCATTTCGCGGAAACGGTTTACCACTGATATTGGGCGCCAACATTTCCATCAAAGCCCAAGGCGGCAAACTAAACTGATACTGTCCGACGACCTGCCCCTCGCGGGCCAACAAAGGGGTCAGGCTACTTTTTTCGGGCCGATCGTTTTGAGACTCAGTTTTTTCACGCCCCATCAATGAGTAAAAATTGACCACGCGACCGCCAGCCGATCGTTCACTTCGCTGGGCCAGTTCTGCCGTCGGCAAAATCTGCACAGCGGCTAACAGGCTGGTGCCGACAACCATCGTGACCAAACATTGCAGTTGCTTCAAAAACAATTGCTGCCTTCGCAACTGCCATTTCTGTTCGATGACACCCGCGTTGGCTCGCAAGCGCCTCACGATCACCCTAACACCATTGCAACCGATCGAAACGGCCGCAATCAAACCGATGTGATACACCATCTGCGGATCGCCGCCCAAAATCATCATCGCACAAGCGACGGCGGCCACGATCGACCAGCGTCGACCAGAACCATGAATGAAATTCCACACCGCCCCAATCGCGATTGGCAACCAAGCGGCCGACACAAGGTAAATTACATTCGTGACCTGAAAGATTGCCGGCCCGCCAAAGGCAAACGAAATCGCCGCTAGCGTCGCTCCGGGCCGTCCGCAGCGAAGCTTTCGGGCTAACCAGTAAGTGGACGCTGCCGCCCACAACACGTGCGCCGACAAGTAAATTCCGTAACGACTGGGGTAGCTGAGAAATCTCGCGAAAAAGACGATCTTGCCCGGGTAAAAAACGCTGGATGTCCCATCAGCAACCAGGGGCATGCCGAAATTGCAGAACGGATTCCACAGCGGAACTTTCCCGTCACCCCAAGCCAAATCAATGGCTTCGAACATCGGAAAATAAAGATAGGCCGAATCGCGAAAACCAACGACGGTCATTCCCAACATCATGGGACCGCAAAACCAAAGCCACATCGCCCCGATCAACCCGAAGGGCAGCCAGCGAACGAGTCTTTGGGTTGAGCGGATATTGGACATGTTTTTTATCGTAGTTCGGCAGGCATCCAACGGCAGCCAGAAACGTTAAACTAAGAGCCTACTTGACCGGTTGCCGTTTCCTCGGGAGCCCAACCCACTAACGCTTTTTATTAATGGAACAACCAGCATGGAGTGGATGATCGGTTTTGGAATTTTAGCAGTGTTATTTTTGATTGTATTGGCAGTCGCGATTCATGATTTGCTGCAAACCAAAGATCCAATTTTACGAAACTTCCCGGTGGTCGGGCACGGCAGGCACATTTTAAAGGAACTGGGCCCCAAACTGCGTCAGTATATTGTTGCCAACAACAACGAAGAACGCCCCTTCAACCGCGACCAGCGAGAGTGGATTTACCAATCGGCCGACAAGGCCAATAATTATTTTGGGTTCGGCACCGACAACGATCTCGAAAATGCAAACGGCTACCTGATCATTAAACAAACTACTTTCCCGATCAGCGATACTCCCAAAGACGATCCGGCTTACGATCCCGACTATTCGATTCCTTGCGCTAAAGTTTTGGGGGCAGCCCGAAGTCGAGCGAAAGCGTTTCGCCCAAGTTCGATCATCAATGTTTCCGCCATGAGCTACGGTTCGCTGAGCGGTGCGGCGGTGCAAGCAATCAACCAAGGTTGCCGGATGACTGGTTGCCTGCACAACACGGGCGAAGGCGGGATCGCATCTCACCACGATCTTGGTGGCGGATTGATCTGGCAACTGGGCACCGGCTACTTTGGGGCTCGGTCAGACAACGGCCGATTCAACGAAACCTTGTTCGTCGAAACTTGCCAGCAATACGAAGTCAAAGCGGTCGAAGTCAAGCTATCCCAAGGCGCTAAACCTGGCCGCGGCGGCGTCTTACCTGCCAAAAAAATCACGGCTGAAATTTCCAAAATTCGCAATGTCCCGCGGGGCAAAGATTGCGTGAGTCCGGCGTCGCATATCGAATTTTCCAACGCGGACCAGCTGTTGGATTTTGTCGAGCGACTGGCGGACGTTACCGGTGGTCTGCCGATCGGCATCAAGTCGGCTGTTGGCCAAATGGATTTTTGGCATGAACTGGCCGGACTGATGGAATCGGGTGATCGAGGCATTGATTTTTTAACGATCGACGGTGGCGAGGGCGGTACCGGAGCGGCACCGCTGACCTTTTCGGACCACGTTTCGTTGCCGTTTAAAATGGGCTTCAATCGCGTCTTTCGAATTTTTGCCCAAAAGAACCTCCACGAGCAGATCGTTTTCCTTGGATCGGGCAAGCTTGGGTTCCCACAAGAAGCTTTACTAGCGATGGCCATGGGAGTGGACATGATCTCGATTGCCCGCGAGGCGATGCTTTCGATCGGATGCATTCAAGCCCAGATTTGCCACACCGGCAAATGCCCCACCGGCGTCGCCACGCAAGACAAGTGGCTGATGCGAGGCTTGGACCCCACGGACAAAGCAGCTCGACTTGCCAATTACATCGTCACGCTGCGCAAAGAGATTCTTCAGCTCTGCCATGCTTGCGGCGTCCGCCACCCAGCGATGATGACGACGGAGAGTTTTGAGATTTTGCAGGAAGGCTATCAAGCGACATCTGTCGCCGACTATTTCGACCTGCGCGACGTCCCGACCGTTCCATCAGAATTTGACTTGGAAGTAATTGAGAAGCTGATGTTAACAAGGAAGAATTGCAGTTAGCTTGTTAGCTGGATAATGTTGAACTACTATTTAGTGGCGGTTTATTTCGAGCGGCTCTGGAAATTTTGCCGCGACATCTTAGTTTGGAATTCGTAGTCCGTACTTCAGTTGTCCATTAACAAATTATGTCAATTCAATTCCCGTGCGGCGGTTGCGGTTCGAACCTTACGATTTCGCAAGAGCATGCAGGCAAAAAAGTAAAATGCCCAACGTGTCAGCGTGTGTCGCAGGTCCCAGCGAATCCGTCGCGGCCTGCGTCTGACCAGCCATCAAAAAACAACGCCAGCCTGCTTAAACTCAAGTGCGGTGGTTGCGGGAAAATCGTCAAAGCGCCGCGTTCCATGGCAGGCAAAAAAGTGAAATGCCCGGGTTGCCAGAGTCCTTTTGTCGTTCCAGGCCAACCTTCCATTACAACACCGCCGAGTGCACCAGCGCCGAGTGCACCAGCGCCGAGTGCACCAGCGCCGAGTGC
>CAZROJ010000017.1:0-19372 GCA_964601665.1 uncultured Pirellulaceae bacterium | reverse complement strand
CGCCGAGTGCACCAGCGCCGAGTGCACCAGCGCCGAGTGCACCAGCGCCGAGTGCCACACCGCCGGGTGCACCAAGGCCTGTGTCGGCAGTGGAAGATCCGTTCGCGATGCCGACGGATGGTCCGATGGGTTTCGACGACCCACTTGGCCTTCCAGCCGGTCAAGTTGGGACGCCAGTAAACAATCCTTTTGCATCGCCCGGCTACGCCGCGAGTGCGGCTAGCAACAACGCCCGACGACAGCCTGCCGGTCGGAACAACGCAACCAACCCCTTGTTGTTACCAGCAATTTTCCTAATTGTCTTTTCATCAATCACGGTGCTATCAATGGTAGTACAGCTCGGCATGATGACGATTGGACTTGTCGCCATTTCGCAGCGCCCCGGAGTTAACCTTGCCCCCGCGTTTTCTGGGATCTTCATGCAGTATGCCGTCCGTTTGGCAATAGGGTTAACGAACACCGTTATCATCGTTGGCTCGGTAAAGATGATCCAATTGAAAGATTATCGATCAGCATTCTTCGCGTCGATTATCGGCATGCTTCCGATTTGTGGAGGTTGTTTCATCTTGAGCATCCCATTTGCCGTCTGGGCCTGTGTCTTGCTCAACGAACCCAATGTGAAACGGCGATTCAAAAACAAATGAGGGCGAAGCTAAGAACTTTCGAACTGACACTCAGAATTTAGATGCTGTTACGAAGGTTCGCAAACGTTACCAGTTGCACAATGGAGTCGGCTCTTGTTTCCAACAGCCAGCAGGACCATTACTTTTCTTTGGCCGAAAAGTGCTGCAACAACGCTGGCAAGAAAACGAGGTCGGCGAATAAAGCAGCCGACAAGGTGATCATGCCCATCGACGCAAAAATAAAATGGTCGCGCGAATCGCTGAACAATACCGTGCCGAAACCAGACACCAGCACGATCGTCGTCATGATCAAGGCCGTGCCAACCCCCGTAAACGCATTTCGGATCGCCCTCGTTTTGTCCCCCGTCTCTGCCAGTTCCTCCTGATAACGCGTCAGGAAATGGATGGTGTCATCGACCGCGATCCCAAGGCAGACCGTAAAAGCACAGACGGTCACGACTTCCAACGCTTGACCAGTCGCCACCAAATAAACACCGGACACGGCCAGCGGAAACAAGTTGGGCACAAGCGAAATTAGGCCGATGGTCAGCGAGCGGTACACCAACGCCAGCACGAAAAAAATAATCAATACCGCCGTGCCAAGACTGGTCGCCAAGTCGATCACGATTTGAAACAAATTCTCCCAACGCCAAACCGCGTCGCCACTCAAATTAAAATCAAAATTCGGATGTGCTTTTTTCAATTCCACCAGTTGCGATTGAATTCGCGTGAACACCGGATTATAGGACGCAATGCCCAAGTCACGAACGCGAAACGAAACCGACGCCTCTCGCCGTTCGGGCGTGTAAAACGATCTTTTGAAACTTGGTGGCAACAGCTCCAGCATCGACATCCGGTCTTCTGTTTTTCCATCGCCGGGCAGCGAGTCAATTAATTTGCAAATCGAAATAGGATGCCCGACCAGTTCCTCGGCGGCCAAAATTTTGTCTACCTTGGCCACGACGTTCAGCACCTCCGGCGAATCGGCGGCAATATTTTCTTGCCACGTCACATCAACCGCTGACGATTCCAGCCCGCCCATGGCTTTGTCTAATTTTCCCAACCCAATCGCCGCTTCACTGCCGCGCGGAATGATGCTCGACTGCCGCTCGTCCGGTCGCAGCCCAAACGAAATCGCGATGAATACGATGGTCGATACAATCCCAACCCAAGACAACCACCGTTTCCTAGGCAGCACGAAGTCGATCACTTGCCCGATTTTGTCCAAGTTTTTATCGACCAAACTCTTTTCTTGCCCGGCTTGAACGAACTTGCCAACCCAGGTCGAACAAACCAACGGGATCGTCGTCACGACAGCGACAAAACTAAGCAGCACGCCCACGACACAGCTAAACCCAAATTGCTGCACCAATTCGTGATTGGCAAGTGCCAACGAACCAAATCCAATGGCCGTCGTTAACGAGGTCAGCGCGCACGCCAGCCCGACTTGCTTGATGCCTCGACTGGCCGCTTCGCGAGGCGAAAGCCCTTGCGATCTAAGCTTTCTGATTTGCACCATCAGGTGAACGCCGTCAGTCAAAGCGATCAAACTGACAAGCACCGGCAAAACGACATCGTTGAAGGGATTATCTTTAAATTCGAAAAACTGCACGACACCCAGAGTCCAAAACACACCGACCGAGGGAGCCAGTGCCACCACAAAAACCGCTGCCAACCCGCGAAACAAAATGATGCTCATCAGAGCGATCATGCTGTAGCCGACCAACTGGTAGTAAAACGTGTTGGCCTCCGAAGTTTTCCGAGCGGTAACCCAGATTGGCCAGCCGCCGGTGACTGTAAAAGTGGCATCAAAATCCGGATGCCTTTCCGCAACCTCTTGGGCAATCTCTCGAATCCCGCTGATGGGTTGGTCGTCGCTTTGCACAAAAAAACGATCGAAGCTCACCAACAGCAACGTCGTTTTCCCGTCCTGCGACAGCAATTGACCTTCGATGAAAGGATGCCGACTGGCCTTTTCTTTGGCCGCGGCAAAACGGATTTCGCTGGCCGATTCATGGGGCAACAGCGGCTCGGGAAGCCCAAAGATGTTGAGCATCGGAATTTTGTCCATCCACAGCACGCTGGAGACAAAATCTTGCGACTCGAGCTCTTCAACGATATCCCGCAGCGCCGCGACCGCCTGGCCTGAAAAGAAATTGTCGGATTCGACCACAATCACCGATTCGCCGGAGAGCGAAAACCCGGAGACCGGCGGGGTTTCGTCGTCGTTCTCGCGACGTGTGAGAGTTTCATCGGACGCGGACTCGAATAACCCAGTGACCAATTTGGAATCGTAATGGCCAACGGCGGCAACCACGCTGATCGCAAGAATGACCCAAGCCGTCAGCCAAGGTGCTTGCACGATCCATCCGGATGCGCGGTCGAATAATCGTGACACTTAGAGATTCTCCGGCGTTCCGAGCAATGCTAATCGAAAGACACCGCCGATGGAAAGAAACTGCGTTCCAAGTCGTATCTGGGATTTCACATTGTAGTTAGAGGTTTCGTTGCAACGTTTAACCGTCAACCGAAGTCTCGCCCAACACGTCATTCGAATAGGTCGAAATCCTAGCATAGACTTCTTTGGTTTCTTGCTCTGGAATGCCGACTTCCTCCAACGTTTCGACCAACAACTCGGTGAATCGAGTCAGGTGTTTGGATTCGATACCGCGACCACGGTGAGCGGCCAACAGAGACGGCATTTTGGGTGGTTCGTCGCCGCCGAGTGCAATTGTGAAAAACGCGACCTGCATCTTTTCGAGCTTTTCAACCTCCGTTTTTTCAAAGAACGGACCGATTAGAGCGTCCGAGAGAACGCGTTGGTAAAACGCCGTGACCATTTTTTTGACGTTTTCTTCACCGCCGATTCGTTCGTACAGCGTTGCCATGGTTGTCTTCCGATTATCTTTTTGACTGAGTTATCTTCTTTTTAGTTCGCAACTCCTTTCTATGGTAACGTAATCGAGCTTGATTTTCGACCTCATCAAACGCGACTTGTCCATCGTCATTTTTGTCGATTCGCCCAAATAGGCCTCGTCCAACGATCGGCATTTCCGACCTTTGGATAACGCCGTCGCCATTGGCATCGTTGGTGGCAAAATAGCCCCCTGCAAAAGCCTTGGCCTTGGCACATACGTCATCCGAATAATCGACGTCTTGTTGCTGGGGCGGGATCTTTTTGGAACCGGCCTTGATCGGCGCGATTGAAGCGGCCTTGATCGGACGCGACACGCTGAAAAACGCCACCGCCATCTCCTCCCAAGTTTGGTCTCCCCACATCACGAATTCGTTGGGGTTGGGGTTGAAAAGATTTTCATCGGAATTGTCAAAAACCATTTCGACGTCGATTGTTTCAATTTCGTTCAAGTCAATCGGCTTGGAAAATTCGTAGATGTGCTGCCAATTGAAATCGTATTGGTTGACACGCAGCAACGTTGAATCTTCGGCCTCACTTTTAACGGATGCGATCGTTGAAAACGCTTTACCGCGAAAATGCATGTGCGGCGAAACGCTGTGCAGTCGACCGTCCTTGGGTAGCCAGTTCAGCCGAGCCGGAACTTTTACGGCACTTTCCCCCGGTGGAATCTCGAACTCCTGATTGATAGCAATCAGCGTCATCATCTCGCGGCGGACTTCGTCGGGGTTGGCAAAGACGATTCCAATTTTCGTCAGATCGTCGTTTTCGGTGCCGTTGGTCGTGTAATGTTGCTGGAACACGAGCTTGGATCCGGCCGGAATTTTCCGAGCGATCGTCGGGTCATAAATCGGTGGACGCTGCCCCGGCACAAACGCACTCAACCAGCCAATGCCCTCGGGCGTAACACCGTCCGGCGGTCGCACAAAAACAATACTGTGGTGAACGACCGAGCGATTGCCTGGAATCACTTCCGCCGCCGACACCCATTTGTCTTCTTTAAAACCTGGATCGACCACGAAGTATTGGTACTCGACCGAACCATCGGCTGGAACCGTAAAGGGAACCGAACGCATCGGTAAAACAACATCAGGCTGGCGAGGCAACTGCCAACCGGTGGCTCGCGGCGCCGCGGAAACGATCTTCGATTCATCGCCGATTGGGTAACCTTCATCGACCCAGCGACGAACCAAATCCTTTTCATTGGCGGTCAATCGACGCTCGTTGGTGAAACTGCCATGATTCGGATCGGCGTGCCACGGCGGCATCCGGCCGTTGTCAATCGTTTCAATAATCATGTCTCCCCAGCCAACGATTTCATCGTAGTCGTCCATTACAAACGGCCCAATATCACCGGCCTGATGGCATTCGACACAATGCTTTTGAAAAATTGGAGCCACGTGCTGAGCGTAGGTCACGGTCGGATTTTCGACCGTTTTTTTGACTCGGCTTAAAAGACATCCTTCGGGCTCAGTTTCGGCAACGGAAACCGGTTGCCCCGCCGCAATCTGCGACAGTGCGATTTGCAGATCGTTTCGCTGTGGCTTGCTTCGCGTCACGCCAGGTAAATATTGATCGTCGATGCGACCTCGATAGAGAACTTGACCTTGCCCATCGACCACAACAACTTCGGGAGTTCGCTGAATCGAGTACCGGTCCGCCAGGGCTTGTTCGCGATCTTTAACAGCAGGAAACCGGATTTTATTTCTGTCCAAATAAGCCAGCCACTCGGTTTTTGAGTCTTGCTGGTTGCTATTGATCGCCAAAAACTGAAAACCTTGGCTGGCAAATTTTTGTTCCAATTTGACCAGTCGCGGTGCGTACAGTTTCGCCAGCGGGCATTCGGTTCCCAGAAAGCAGATAACGGTGTAGTCCTGCGGGCAAGGAATGGCCACCACTTCGCCAGCGACCGTTTCGACTTCCGATCGTTCGTTCGTCGCAACTTGCGCAGACGCCGCACGACTCAGACCAGCAACGCTCAGGCTTGCCAGCAAGCCTAGCGCTGCGGCCAATGGACTTGTTTTCGTTTGCAGTCTCATCGATTCATCACTCCTTGGCGAACGTTATCTATTCCCGAACGGGCGGCGAGAGATTTTACCGCAAAGAACTGGCCGGCCCTAACCAAATACCGATTCGGTCAGTTGTATTGCGTCTAACCAAACGCCATGACAGCTGCTTTTGCAAAATCAATCTGCGTTGGACTCCAGCCGATTCAATTTTGGCTGACGCCTTCGATCGCGTTTGCGACCATACACGCGTGGTCGTCCGTTAGCCCAGAAATGTAGTCCAGAATTTCGTGAATCCACCACGAATAGGGCTGATACGAGTTTTCTTGCAGATACGGCACCGGCCAAGCGAGTTCAAGACAGCGGCGAGCGATGAACGGGACGTGGGCCAGATTTTGGTGTTGCGAATAAGCCTGAGCCGCTTTGCACAACGCTTTCAGAATACTGCCGAGAATTTTGTACGCTCCAATTTCGACACGAACTTTTTTCTCGGTCGAATAAATCTTGCGATTTGTTTCCTTCACTTCAGCCAGGGCAGAATTAAGCGTCGAAGAAACCCCGGCCTTCAAATCGTGTTCGCGTTGGCCGCTCATGATCGCCGCAAAATCAGATTTGAAAACACTCCAGAGTTGATCAATCAAATGACCAACCACCGCCGCTCGCAGCTGAGACAAATGCATGCCGCGGTGTTTGGGCGTGGCGGATTTCCCCAACAACATGACATACAGTTCCGTTGCACGATCGGCGGACAAGATGTTCATTTCAACGGCATCTTCGATATCGATCACGCGATAGCAAATATCGTCAGCGGCTTCCGAAAGGAAAGACATCGGGTGTCGATAGAAACTTTCGCCATCCCACAGCCCCATCTGGCCAAACACCGTTTCGGCCACCGCCCGTTCGCTGGAGAAAAAGTTAAATTTCCCTTTTTGCTTGGCTCGCGGATCCGACGAATCCCAAGGGTACTTTACCATCGCCCCCAACGTCGTGTGAGTCACCCGAATATGACCGGCCGACGGAATGTCCGCTCGGGCGGCCAGCCGAAACCCTTGAGCATTGCCTTCAAAAACATGAACGTCGCTCTTCAATCCATCCGGTACCGCCCCCAGATCCATTCCCTCGGGAAACACTTCGCTTACGTGTCGCTGCGACCACTCGCGGATCGAATATTCGCCGGCGTGCCCAAACGGCGGGTTGCCAATGTCGTGTACCAAACAAGCCGCCATTAAAGAATAAGTTAAATCGCTGGTCGT
The DNA here is from genome assembly GCA_964601665.1 of uncultured Pirellulaceae bacterium. Lineage (GTDB taxonomy): Bacteria > Planctomycetota > Planctomycetia > Pirellulales > Pirellulaceae > Mariniblastus. The sequence goes on along the minus strand of CAZROJ010000017.1, from coordinate 12,576 downwards.
CTGATTGCACTGACGCTTGGCACTCTGACATTGATTCGAACACCGGCATGGCAGCAGGCCCTGTTTGTGCAAGAAATGCGAAAGACGCCGAGCAAACGATCGGCCGACGCTGGCAACTTCCAGCGAATGGGTGAGGCGGTTGTGAATATGAGCGTTCATTTCCATCGGATGAACTTGCGTCTTTTTGCCCAGCCGGCGAAACGCTTTTGAATACGTTACGCGATCGTAGTCCGATTCAAACTGCGAACGAAACTCGTCGGCCGGGTAAACTTTTTTTGGCGATTCAGTTTTTGGTTTGGCAGTATAGCGGCGGTCGCTTATCAAACGCTCCCAGTCAAACTCCATCTCTCGGCCTTTGTTTGTGATTTCGATCTTGGTTGGCCGAAGAGTATCGACGACGCCTCAAACGAAGGCAAGACGGACGGCCATCGCGGCCATCCGAGAAATCAACCGCCCACTTCGCCAAGCCAAAGAAAAAAACGGGCCAACCGATTCATCAACGATTCATCAACCTAACGCTGGTAAATCGGCAAATAGCCGTTGTCCAACTGCATGATGATCAAGTTGATCGCGGTGGTATAAGCGTCGCCAACCGAATCGCTTTTCCAAGCACCGACCGGCAGCTGTTCGCTGGCCAACCGTTTGCAAATTTTGTCGCGAAACGGATTCCATTCGGCGGGCCCCTGCCGATAGACAACTTGAGAGTAATAAAGGTACGTGTAGTGCCAGTGCCCGCGGCCTCGTCCCGTTAGCTTGTGCAAATTCGATTTGCAGTACTCCAGCATTGTTGGAATCTTGGGGCTGGCATAGTCACCCGCGTTGTATAACGCCGCCAAAGCAGCCGCCGTGATTGCCGGTCGCGAAGAACCACGCGACTTAGAACTGTAAGAGATGCCGCCATCTGCATTCTGGCAATCGTAAATATATTTTTTGGCCGACTCGATCGCTTTCTTGGGGACCAGCAAACCCGCGTTTCGGCAACCGCGTAAACCTTGTACTTGCGTGATCGTTGTCGAACCTTCATCAAAGGAGCTGCTCTTGGAGCTGACGTAACCCCAGCCGCCGGCCTTCGTCTGAGCCGAAACGCTAAACTTGACCGCTCGATTGAGCGCCTCCACCAATTCATTTCGTCGATCAATATCTTCTTCCTCGCCCAAAACTTGGGACAGAAACAACATCGAAAAACCGTGTCCGTAGGTGTAACGTTGGTCGCGTTTGGGATCGCCGATCAATCCGTTCGACCGAGATTTAGACAACAAGTAATCGACGGCCAGCCGGATTTGTTTTGAATAGGGACCCTGAGTCGTGGTCGAACCGGAACAAATCAACGCAGTCGCCGCCAGCGCCGTCACGGCAACTGGGTAAGTGTCATTCGGCCAGCCGCCCGTTCGCGATTGTTGCTTGGCCAACCAGTTGAGACCTTTGTTGATCTGGCCTTGCCACTGAGCGGTGTTGATTCGACGTGGAGCAGGGCAGGGGGCCGCGTTGATTAGACTCTTGGAAAAATTCGCTAGGATCAACGATGCACCACCGACAAGAACTTGCGTCGCCTGACGCCGGTTGATAAGCCGATTGAAACTTCGTGACGCAGATAGCTTGCCCGATGGCAAAGCGTTGCCCGCGAATCGTTGTGTGGCTGCAGGAAGATTTTGTTCGTCCATGGATTTGCTTGCGTGTCGCCAAAGGGTCGGGAGAACGTCAGGCTCGGCCACCGTTGTGACTCGAGTTCCATCACCAAGCCACTGAATCGAAATGCTTGGACCGTCAAAGCGCTAACCGGCATTCGAAGTTCAGATTAAGAGCTTATCCGACAACTAGTGAGCCGACATTGCTGGCCGCGGGCATTTTGATTTTTGGGATAAGCACTAAATCAAACTTGATCTTTAAGAGTATAGAAGCTCATGACGGCAAGAATCAAACTGGCGACCGTGAAAATAATATCGGTCACCAAGCTGGCGTATTTGAATGGCGCGAGTTGAGGCATACCAGCCAGACCCAGAATTAAATCGGCCAAAAACAGCAGTAGAACGACCGAAGAAATCGTTAACGCAACGTAACAGAGCCCTTTTTGCACAGTTGTCTTTCCTCAGGTTTTCCAACGAACCGCTACCGATAAACGCCAAAGATCCGGTGCAAGTCGCAATAATTCTGCGTTCAAATAGAAACCACGACGCGAAATTCGCATCGGTTTTCGGTTCTGGGTGCTGCCCATGACAGCCTACAGTCCAGACTTGAGAACGCTAAGTATAATTAGGGTTTCGGTCGTGTCACGATGGCTGTTAAGCCTCACACCGATGGATATCGGTGATTTATCGATTCACGCCCGAATCATCAAGAGTATTTACCGCTTATGTCGCCTTTGCACGGGATTTGCCCCAAAAACAGCCTCATTTCCCAGAATTCTTGCCGATGCAAACTGTGCTGGTCAATTTAACCGGCCATCCACCGTTTTTTGCGGCCGATACGACGCGCATTCGTTAAAACCAACACCTTCGTCCCCCCGCCAACATCAGGGCTCAACCACTTCGCCACTTCGCCACTTCGAATTTTTCTCGGACGCTCGGACGGGACGCTCGGACATTTAACCAATCGGTTTGCCAAATCGCTTACCGCCGACAACAACCTGAAAATCCGCAACCCGGAAACCGTCGCTTGGAAAATCATCGCTTGTTAACCTAGGAACCGTAACCCATGAAAACTGCCGTCTACACCGGATCGTTCGACCCGATCACACTTGGCCACCTAAACGTGATCGAGCGAGGGAGTCGCCTTGTCGAACGTTTGATTATTGGGATCGGTATCAACAGCGAAAAGCAAGGCCTGTTTTTGCCAGACGAACGACTCGACTTAGTCCGCCGAGTCGTGACTCATCTGGACAACGTCGAAATCCGAACCTTCGAAGGCTTGGCAGTCGACTTTGTCCGAAGCTGCAACGCACGAGTCATGCTTCGCGGCGTCAGGCCGATGACCGACATCGCCGGCGAGTTCACGATGATGATGGCCAACCGTCAATTGGACGCGGACCTAGAAACCGTATTCCTGATGGCCGATGGTAATTACGCTCACGTCTCCAGCTCGCTGATCAAACAGATCACGCCGCTGTCTAACGACGAACAACTGGCTCGTTTCGTCCCCGCCGAAATCATCGCCGAGCTAAGAAAAAAACTTTCTTAAATGTCGACAGCTGGTTTGTCCGGCACCAGCAGCCCTTCCACTCTGTAACGCACCAACAGTCACCGCGTTCACGAATTGGCCCCACCAAAATTGGCCCCGCCAAACGAGCAAGTAGCGAAACGCTGGTTCCTGCGGTTGCCAGCCAATTAAGCCAACAGCAAAGATCCTCAGATTGGCATTGTTGCCAAACGGCGGTTTTGCTAACCAAAGGCTGTGGTTTTCTTAAAAAACAATCTGAATCGCCAACACGGGACCGGACGCATCTTGCTGGTCGCCGCCTGCGCATGCGCGATCCTACTGCTCGGCTGCGATCGTTTCCGCCAAACGGACTCGTTGCCCGCACTGAACCTAGCTCCCAATCGAATGGCCCCCGATGCGGTCGCACTGGAAATTGGAATCGCCCAACTGGACACCAGCCAAGCTGAAATTCTCAAGCAGTACTGGCATTCGCTCGACCAACAAGAGCTTCCCTTGGCGACACGGCAGCAACTGGACCGACACGGGCTCAAGGTCGGGATCATGTCCACTCGTCCGCCCGCCACTTTTTCAAAACTGGTCAACCCGCGCGAAATCGTCATCGACGAATTGGACGCTTTTCAACGGCAACTCTACCTTGGCGGCCACCTGAGTGCGACCAGTCGAATGCTGGCCCATAACCGAATTTCAAATCGCAAAGGGCAGCCGCATCCGATCGTCACTTCGCCCGAACATCCGACTTATCGTTGGGCCATTCAAGACGCCGGTGGAGCGATCGCCGAAACTTCGACCAACGTTCGCGGAATTTTTTCCATTCGAACCTACCCACAGGGCGACGGTTCAGTTCGCATTGTCGTCCAACCGCAAGTTCACCACGGCGAGCTAGAAAAACGATACGGCGCGACAGCCAATGGCTTTAAATTCGAAAAACAACAAGCCGTCGCAATGCTGGAGCAGCTTGAATTTGAGGTCCCACTTCGATCGGGCGAAACGCTGGTCATTGGCCCGACCGCCGACATTGATCAGCTCGGACGCTTGTTTTTTGGAGACTCCAACGAATCCGAAAAAAACGAACTGCTCGATCAAGCCGACTGGGTCATTGAAGCGATCAAAGGTCGCCAGGAAGACAGCTTGCCCGAACTTGGAATCGACCAAAGCAAATTTAAAGATCTGATCGACGATTTAGACATCGACGATGTCGATCGCTCTTTAATGGATTCCCTCGGCGCGGGGTTCGGCAAACCAACCATCGAAAAACCTCAACCCCTGCATCGCCTGCTAATGATCCGCGTCGTTCAGACTCAGCTGGATGACCTGTTCGACGATCAAGCCGTCGCCGAACCGTTAACCACCAGCCGAGAATTCTAAAACCTTCAACCGCCTTCGAACGAATGCCGATCGAAGTCGCGTGCGTTGTTCGCCTAAACTTTTTCGTTGAATGAGTTCAACATTTGCCGGCCTTTCCAAATCGAAAATGCCATTTGGAAATCAATCGGCTGTTTCGGGTCGCCGATTGGATACCACGCTTTTGAATTGGCATCGATAATCGCGGTCCCATGTTTCCCCTCATCGATCGCCTCGGCCACCAACACCAGCTGCCCAAAGAAACTGGCCGCCATTTTAATCTCGGCCTGATCGTAGGCCTCCGCATGCAGGTCACCTACCAGGCTTCGCCATTGGTTATGAAAAGCGGCTTCGGCCCGTTCGGGCGCAATCTGAAAAATCTCTTGATGCACGGTCTGCCAACCGGCAAAGGCAGCGTACATTTCATCGACGGCCAAGTGCTTCAGATCCGATACAAACGCATGCGTCATCGGGCCGCAAATACCAATATTGCTCAGCCCCGAATCACCCAATCCATAAGTGTACTTAAATAGAAAACACTGAACCGGGTGATCGTAGCCAGGCCAGTAGAGTTCTCGCGTATCGACTAATTCGATTTTGCTTGGCGCTAAACCCAACTGTGCCGGTTCGGCCAACCAGATCGCCAGATGGCTTTCGGCCAGCGAAATTTCACCTTGCAGCTCCAACGAAATTTCATCACGAAATTCCAGCTCGTCTGCGTAGGCCAAAACTCGCAGTCTCGCGATCGGCTCACTGGCCAAATTGACCAAGGTGGCTTTGCCTTCGTCGTCACCAAGCCGCGCCAGCGCCGCCGCCGCCTCCGTTTGAACTCGACGATGCCGCAGAGCCATCGCATCGCGCAGCGCGTCGATCGAAGCGTCAAGCTTTTGCAGAGCGAACGCATCGCACAGCGCCACGATCAGCGCCACCGAATCGGAAATTAAAAGGTTTACCGATTCCGGTGTCGCGCCGCTGGGCAACTTCCCTGATTCGATCTTGCTCATCTGCTGCGTCAACTGCCCCAGCAAACCAACCAAGGCTTCGTTTCGCGGCTCCGCTGGATGCTCGTCCACCTTGCCATGGCGAAAATAATAGTTCAACAAATCGTAAACCGCCGGAGCGATTTGCGAATGAGACGTCGCGTTGTTGACCAACTGGTCCACTAACCAAGCCGGCGGCGAAAACGTTCCCTGCATCAAAGGCGCAAAAACCAAAACCATCGCTGTTCTGTGGAACGGCGGGTTGTCGCAGACCATGTCTGACCATTGACGCAAACAATCTTCCGTCCCCGCCGTCGCCAGCCACCGCAACAGATGACAACGCAGTTCGCTGCTGGGCGGGCAGTTGACGTAGAGTTTGTGCACGGAGTCTTGCCGCTGGACCGACCAAGCTTCTTGCGATCCGTCCTCGATCAAACTCTGCTCGCGCGCGACCATTTGGTCGACGACCGGCTGCAGACACTGATCGATCGAATAGGCACCTTCGGCCGTATTGGCGGGACTGCGCTGAAGTTCGTCATGAAAATCAGACAGCCGGTCAAGCAATTGGTCGACGGTGGAGTCGTCCATGCCGCCAATCGACTTCGCCAAGGACATGACCTGGTTCAGTCTTCGGCGGTCATGCTGAGCCATTGAAATGGCGTCGTAAATCTCTTCAATCATTTGGGTATTTCCGTCGTGAATCGGCGATCACAATCAGTGCGAAAGCTGGACAAATGAACCTTCTGAGCGGTAACTCACGTTGACGATTTTCGATAAACGCGGTAATTTAGAACGAAATAAACCTATTTGGATTTATCCCGAAAATGCCACTCAGGCCGTCTGTTAGATCCGCAGTGCAAGCGAGTAAATTTTTTTCCGTGCCGAATGTCGCCATGGGAATCTGGTTTAAGGATACTCCAACCGCGCTTCCAGTTGCAGCAGTTGGTTTCATTTTTTAACCGTTTCACCGTTTAGCCATTTGTAATTAAGCTAGTAAGTTTTCAGCGTCCGCTGTTCAAGAGCCTCGCAAAACGGTTTCCACCTTCTTAACGATCAACAACATTCCGTGACCAAACAAGCCGAAAAACGCCGCCAACGACTGTCCTTCGAACATATGGGATTGTCCAAAAAAATGTTGAAAAAACTAGCCGAAATCGGGTACGAAAAGCCGTCGCCCGTGCAGGCTGGCGTGATCCCCTTGGCAATGGAAGAATACGACGTCATTGGCCAAGCCCGAACTGGAACCGGCAAAACCGCTGCCTTTGCAATTCCTATTTTGGAACAGCTGGACCTGCGCGTTCGCAAACCCAAACCGCAAGCACTCATTTTGACACCGACGCGTGAATTGGCCGTTCAAGTCGAAAATGAATTTCGCCGCATGTGCGATCCAAAAGAAATCAGCTGCGTTTGCTTGTACGGCGGAAAACCCATCCGCGGACAAATCAACGCACTCGAACGCGGTGCCCATGTTGTGGTAGGCACGCCCGGTCGCGTCATCGACCACTTGAATCGCGGCACCCTAAACATTGACCAACTTTGGTTTGTGGTTTTGGATGAAGCTGACCGCATGCTGGACATCGGCTTCCGGCCGGACATCGAAAAGATTCTCAAGCGTTGCCCCAAAGAGCGCCAGACGCTCATGCTCAGCGCGACTTTGCCCGATCCGATTCGCCGGTTGGCCAAGCGTTACATGTACGACCCCAAGGTCATCAATTTTTCAAAGGACTCGTTGTCCGGAAAAACAATCGAACAATATGTACTGCGTCTGCCAGAAAAAATGAAATTTCACATCTTGGGAAAATTGCTCGAACGCGAACAACCCGAACAAGCGATCATCTTCTGCCGCACAAAACTTGGGACGGCCAAACTTTTTCGCAAGTTAGATAAAACGGGCGACTTCAAAAGAGGCATCGGCTCTTTACATGGTGACATGAATCAAAGTGCCCGCGATCGCGTGATGAAACGTTTTCGCGGAGGTGATTTGCAACTCTTGGTTGCCACCGATGTCGTTGGCCGTGGCATTGATGTTTCCAACATTTCACACATCATCAATTTCGATATCCCCGAAGTCAGCGAAGATTACGTGCACCGCGTCGGCCGAACCGGACGCATGGGCAAAGAAGGCGTCGCGTACTCTTTCGTGACCCCGTACCAGAAATCCGAACTGGCCAAAATCGAAGAAAAAATTGATCTGGACATGAAGCCGGATGCACTCCAAGAAGAAATCGAAGAGACCTGGGAAGACTTCGAACCAAGGGTCGCAGAAAAACAAAAGAAAAAACGCTATCGCCGAGCCCTATAAGTCAACGGAGCGAGCCATGTTTTTGAAGGCAATTCGCCCTTGCCCGTTGCAATCAGGGGTTTGTTGCAATAAGGGTTTGTTGCAATAGGGGTTTGTTGACTTGGTAAGCCGTTTAAGCCCCTAGTGCTGCGTTCCAATTCGATTTTAGCCTCAGAAAAAACAGGAGAGGGCCAGTTCCACGATAGCGGCCACTAAACTTAGGTTACCCATCGCCATCGCAGGCCAACCCTCTCCCGATTTCATTTCTGAAGACATCGACCTATTTCTGGCCTGAGTCCTACACGCGGCCGTTTTCTGGCCAAGACTCAAAAATCTCGAATCTGACTAAGTTTTTTTCGTGACCATCCTTCTGGCCGAGTGTTCTAAACTAGGGCCAATTGCCTCCCGATCGTGGTTTCGGCCCCCTTGGTGTTGATTTGGCAAACCTGCGTCAAACCGGCAACAAAACCGACGGCGATCGCAGCGGTCCCGGTCGCAATGCCGCTTCCCCAAGAAACTCCGGCTGGGCCGTCAATCCTTGCCGCCCCAATTCCTAGCCATCCCGAGCGTCTGGATTCCGCATGCCCGCACCGAACTCACTTCCTGAACAAGCGGAAATTGTCGCCGCTCTAAAATCTGACGGCCACCAAGCACTTGCGACGTACTTTGAAACAGTCAAGCCTCGCCTGAAACAAATCGTCAAATTTCGGCTCGACCAACGACTCGGCGGCCGAGTCTCCGATTCCGACGTGATCCAAGAAACCTACGTGCGCGCCGCCAAACGGATTGATAGTTTCTTGGAAAAAGAAGACATGCCATTTTTCGTTTGGCTGCGTCTGGAAGTCAGCCAAAAGTTGCAAGAAATTCACCGCTACCATTTCGGCGCCGAAAAACGCGATGCCAGAAAGGAAGCGAATCTCTACCAAAACAATAACACCGGGCAAACATCTATCGCTCTGGCCGCTCATTTAGTTGCCCAGATGACATCGCCCAGTCGCGTTGTTGAACGCGCCGAACAACATTCGTATTTGCAAAACGCATTAGAAGAAATGAACGAGCTAGACCGTGAAGTGATCGCGCTCAGGCACTTTGAAGAGCTGTCCAATATCGAAACAGCAAAAATTTTGAACATCGAAACCGCTGCGGCCAGCAAGCGTTACATCCGAGCCCTCAAACGACTCAAAGAAATCATGGAATCTGCGAAAGAACTCAATGACCGATGAACCCACACGCGAAATTGAAAACACGCCCACGCGTTCGTTCGGCAAGCCCCCAACCACGTCTCAAGCTCAACCTGAACAAGACGAAACGATCGTACCAAATGAAAATGGCCCGGCCCTGCTGGAAGCACTGGTCGATGAATTCACTCGTCGCCTGCGAGCCGGCGAACACCCCGCCATTGCCGAATTCCAACAACGACATCCGGAACTAAGCGACGAAATCGACGAATTGCTGTCGTCGGTTGCGATGATCGAACAACTCAAATCTGACTCCAACCACCAAAGCCAAAAAACCGATCGCATGGCGACACTGCGAGACCTCAAAAATCTCGGTGGCTACCAAATCGTTCGCGAACTCGGTCGAGGAGGAATGGGCGTCGTTTTCGAAGCCATCCACGAAACCTTGGGCCGTCGCGTCGCAATCAAAGTCATGCCGACGCCTTTGGTCGACGGCGAAAAGCATGTCGCTCGTTTCCGGCAAGAAGCACGTTCGGCGGCCAAATTACACCACACCAATATCGTTGGCGTCTTCGGCGTCGGCGAAAGCGATGGCGTTTACTATTACGTGATGGACTTCGTCGACGGACAAGCACTCAGCGACGTTATCAATAGTGCGAAAGCCAAAAAAACCGACCTAGCCGACACCGGACAAATGGTAGACGAAACGGTCATCGTACTCAGCGACGATGCCAAGCGAGCTGCCAATGCGAAAACAGCCCAACCCAAAATCTCCGCTCACGCTAAAGATGATCCGTCATTTCCTAATCACGATCATGCCGCCGCGATCACCAGCTCAAACAGCCAGTCGCAACCGATTTTGATTCGCCCTCACGCCAACACGCCGCAATATTTTCGTTGGGCAGCCAAGATCGGCGCTAGCGCCGCCGACGCGTTGTCGTACGCTCACGCCTCCAAAATTTTGCACCGCGACATCAAGCCATCCAACATGGTGCTGGACAGAAAAGGCGTGATTTGGATCACCGACTTCGGCTTGGCCAAAGATGGCGCCAATGATGTGAACTTAACCGCGACCGGCACCGTCTTGGGAACGCCACAATACATGGCCCCCGAATCGTTGGAAGGGCGATACGACGTTCGCAGTGAAACGTATTGCCTGGGTCTGACCCTGTACGAATTGGTCACTCTCCAACCCGCCTTTGCCGCGGGTTCTCCCGCCGAAGTGATCGCCGCAATTGCGACCCAAAAACCAACCGCGCCCAGGAAAATTAATTCACGCATTCCAATCGACCTGAGCACGATCATCCGCAAAGCAATTTCGCGAGAGCCAAGCCAACGTTATGCGACCGCCGAAGCAATGCGAAACGACCTGATCGCCTTTGTCGAGGATCGACCGATTTCCGCGCGGCGTCCTTCAAAAGTCGAATCGATCATTCGTTCAGCGCGTCGCAACCCAATGACCGCAGCACTTTTGGCGACATCCATTTTCTTATTGACCGCGGTGGCCGTCACCGCATCGGTCGGGTACGCCATCACAACCAACGCGCTCCGCCAAGAAGCCGAAAAAACTCACCGGCTCAAACTCCAACAACAGGAAACAGAAAAGGCTCGTAATCAAGCTGTTGAAAACTTCGACCAGATGAAACAACAATTTGCTCGTGCCGAATCGAATGTCGCCACAACGATCAAAGCCTTTGACGAAATGTTCAAACAAGTGATCGCTCGCGGTGCCGGCGGTGGCGATGTTGAAATCGACGGGCTCAGAGAAATCTCGGGGATTGAAAGTACGGTCACTGCCGAGGACGCCGCGTTTTTGGGCAAGCTGGTTTCGTTTTACGAAGAATTTGCAACCAACAACGCGGACAACGAACCGCTCAAAGCCGAATCGGCAAAAGCGTTCCGGCGCGTTGGCAATATTTACCACCGGGTCGGCGAGGTGCAGGCGGCGATTGAAGCCTACAAAAAATCACTCAGGCTCTACCAAGAAATTTTCGCCCAAGACCCAAGCTCCAAAGAAGGATTACTCACGCTCGCCGGCATTCAATACGAACTCAGTGCGGCCAGTCTTAAAAACGGCGATGCCTTGGAAGCGCATCGCTGGAGCCAAGAATCGATCGGCTTGCTCGAGAAATCGCCGTTGGTGGAAACCGACGCTGAAATTCGCCTCGAACTTGCCAGAACATTGACTTCGATGAGCCTAAGCGTTTTCAGGATCGCCAGCGTCGCAGCGCCCGGCCTCCGCTCAACCGGGCCTGACGAATTTGGCCGCCCCGGCAACCGTCGCCCCGGTGGTGGTCGCGGAAATCGAGCAGGGCGGGGAGCCGGATCGAGTCGTGGCAAGGGCGGAGGAAAGCCCGAAGACGGCTCGCCCCGAGAACGTTTTTCGAGTCGCTTCAGCGAATTCATGCGAGCCGGTGGCGGGCGACGCGGCCTCGAAAAACGATATCGCCAACTGGTTTCAAAGGCAATTACGATCGTCGATGCCTTAGTTGAAGAGGATCCTGAAAACGCCGACTACCTGTCCGTTCAAGCGACCTGCCTGTTCACCGCAGCCTCGTCTCGAATCCGTGAAGACCGCGAAGCAGGTCTCGATTTACGAAACCGAGCCATCAAGTCGCTCGAATCATTGGTCGCCGATCACCCAACCACCGCTGAGTATCGCTACTTGCTTGCCCTCGCATGCTCGCTCGGCGATTCGCAGCCGCATCGCGACGACATCACACTATTCACTCGATCGATTGAAATCGTTGGCCAACTGCTGGAACAATTTCCGACAAACTTGGACTATCACCATCTCAACGCCAGCCTGCGAACCAAGAAGTCGTTGTACCTGATGGGCAGCAGGCAATACGACAGTGCATTTTCAAACCTGGAATCGGCTCGGGATTCGCTCCGCTTGCTCTACGACCTAACGCCCTCAGATCGCTCTTTTCAAGTAACCAAAAATGTTTTGACATCCGCGCTACAGCGCTTGGCAAACATCTACAAGCAACAAGGCATGACCCAAAAAGCAAACGACACCGAAAATCTGGCTCGCGAGATCCGCAACGAGCTTCGAACCCGGCGTGGTTTTCTAAACCCACGTTAGATTGCGGCCAGCCCCGGTTAGGCGAAAGACGATTGAGAAACTACCGGGCAATATGCCCCAGATTCGCAATCGTGGCAAACATCAGCGGTAGAAATTCAACTGCCGATCGCCTTAAGCAAAAAAGGGCGAACCAAACAGGTTGCTTGGCCGCCCCGATCAGTTCAGATTGAAAGAATCTAATCAACGATGTCGCTGGACTTTGCGAAACTTTCGCGTCACCAGCTTTTCGGCTCGTCTGATCGCGTTGCCCATCGCCTGGGATAGCGATTCGTGTTTCGCGGCGACCGCTACGTCACCGACTCCAGCCAAACTAATCAGCACCCGACATTGCTTGTCGACGCCACCGCGAGGACCGTTTAGATCGTCAGCGGTAAGGATAACCGATTTAACGCGGTTGACGTGTTTTGAAAAAAGAGATTCAACTTTGCCAATCACATTCGTCCGGCCCTTGTCGCCAAGCAAGTTAGTTCGATCATTAATTTGGATGTTCATGAAAACTCCTGCGGTAGTTCAGATCAAGTTTAATTGAAAATTCTTCTTTGCTTCTTCTTAATT
>CAZROJ010000016.1:22856-35542 GCA_964601665.1 uncultured Pirellulaceae bacterium | reverse complement strand
GGCTAGAATACTCGCAAATCAACAAGCACCGCTGGCCCAACGAAGCAGATTGATTATCTTGTTCGGGTCCAATCATCAATCTTCGACTCACTGACCACCAAAATCAATTTGCCATGGCTCCCTCAATCATCCTCTCTGGTTTTGCTGACGAATGTGCTAACGCCAAAACGCTGGACCAACAGTTTTCAGCCTTCGCCGCCCTCGGCCTCCGGTACTTCTCGATCCGTTTTGTCGACGCAGGCAACGGCATCAAAAACGTAATGGCACTCGACGATGCCGAACTGACAACGGTCAAAGAAAAAATTGACGAATACGGGTTGAGCGTTTCGTCGCTCGGATCGCCGATCGGAAAAGTCAAGCTCCTAGACGTCGACGACGGCACCACGACGCCCTACGTCCCTTTCGAAAAATATATTGCCCAAGACGTGCCCCGCGCCTGCGAGCTCACCAATGCCTTGGGCTCAAAACTGATTCGCGGGTTTTCCTTCTACCACCCTCGCGGCAGCAATATCGAAGACCACTTTGCTCAAGCGGTCGACCAGATCGGAAAAATTGTTGACGTCTGCGATTCGCATGGTTTGACCTACGGCTTGGAAGTCGAAGCAAACTTGGTCGGCCAAACCGGCGACTATTTGGCTCGCATCAACGAACAAGTCAATAACGATGCGATGCTGCTGATTTTTGACGGCGGCAACTTGGTCACGATGGGCCTGACAGCCGATGAAGTCTTCGATCAATACGTCGCGATGAAACCCGGTCTAGGGTGGATCCACATTAAAGATTTCGCCAACCCAAATTCTGGTTCGCGCGTCGAACACGTCGACGAAGAAGCACTCAAACATTTCGTTCCGGCGGACATCGGCGATTCGGGACATCAAAGAATCTTCCAGGATCTTAAAACGTTTTTGCCAGAGCTCCAGCAACGCATGATCGCTCGCGGCGCTCCGGGTGTTTTCTTAGACCTTGAACCACACGTAAAAGGCGGCGGCCAATTTGGTGGCTTCAGCGGGCCCGACGGTTTTGGTGTCGCGATGCGTGGGCTTTGCCGAGTCCTCGACGCGACGGGCATCGACTACCGGCTACGCGACTTTGACGACGTCCGTAAAGATCGTGGATTTTAATCCGGCGCTGCGATACGCATCCAATGTTTTGCCTCGACTCTGACTTTTAGCTTACCGAAAAATCCACAACACTTATGTCACTTCAAGACAGGCTTACCGAGCGTGACCTCAAGGTGCTTTGGCATCCTTGCACGCAAATGAAGGACCACGAATTTTACCCGATGACGCCGATCGAACGCGGCGAAGGCGTTTGGCTGTACGACTTTGATGGCAACCGCTATATCGATGCGATCAGTTCGTGGTGGACCAACATCTTTGGCCACGCCAACCCCGTCATCAATCAGGCCCTTGCGGATCAAGCGGGGAAACTAGAACACGTTATCTTTGCTGGCTTCAGCCACGAACCGGGAATTCGATTGGCCGAACGATTGGTCGAAATTACCCCCGATGGACTCGATCGCGTTTTCTACGGCGAAAATGGTTCGTCGGCGATCGAGATCGCGTTGAAAATGAGCTTTCACTATTGGCGCAATCAAGGCAAAACAGACAAAACCCAGTTCGTCAATCTAAAAAACAGCTACCACGGCGAAACGTTCGGCGCGTTGGCCGTCGGCGATGTGGCGCTTTACAAGGAAACCTACGAACCGCTGTTGATGAAATGCCGCACGGTCGCATCGCCCGATTGCTACCACCGCGCCCAAGGCCAAAGCTGGGAAAGCCATTCGCTGGCCCAGTTTGAAATGATGCGCGAAGAACTGGAAAACAATCACGACCAGATTGCTGCGGTCGTCATCGAACCGTTGATTCAGTGCGCGGGCCACATGCGAATGTACCACCCGATCTACCTGACCAAACTTCGCGAACTCTGCACTCGCTTGGATGTTCATCTGATTGCCGACGAGATCGCGGTTGGCTTTGGCAGAACCGGCACACTATTCGGCTGCGAACAAGCCAACGTGAACCCTGATTTCATTTGCATCGGCAAAGGCCTGACCGCAGGCTACCTTCCGCTGTCGGCGGTCTTGACCACCGACAAGGTCTATCAAGCCTTTTACGATGATTACGATACGTTGCGAGCGTTCCTGCATTCGCACAGCTACACCGGAAACCCGCTGGCCTGTGCCGTCGCCAACGCGACGCTGGATATGTTTGAACGAGAAGACACGATCAACAAAAACCGTGACTTGGCGTCGGCGATGAAAACCGCATTCGCTGATTTCGCTGACCATCCGCACGTCGCCGAAGTACGCCAGACTGGCATGGTGTTGGCAGTCGAAATGGTAAAGGACAAACAGACCCGCGAAGAATACTCATGGCAAGAGCGACGCGGCCTGAAAGTTTACCTGCATGGACTCAAAAACGAGTGCCTGCTCCGACCGCTGGGCAATGTCGTTTACGTGATGCCGCCTTACGTCATCACGCCCGAACAAATCAATCATCTGGCTCGGGTCGCACGCGAAGGAATTGACTTGGCAACAAGCACCACACGAACTTAAGGTTCGCAGCACTAGCAGCGATAACGAGCTAAAACAAACTGCAGTCCGCCTCAAAGCCAAGCGATTCAATTCGCCGCTGATCAGCCGCGGCTAAATCCATTTGCCCGGCTTTTTCATGAGCCTTCAATCGGTGGTAGCGTAGCACAGCGATCAATTTCCCCGCTTGCTGCTGATGAAAGCCAACCGCATCAAGATCCAGATTCATTTGGTTCAACAGCGAACTATTTACGACCAACCGATTTACCTCGGCCGCCGAAATCGCGACGTCCAAATCGAACAAAGCGTCGGCGTAATTACTTTCTTTGGCAAGGTAGGACGCCGACCCGACAGGCAAACTTGACTCTTGCCCCAGCGGATCGATCCATCGCGTTGCCCACGGCTGCTTTGCCAACACGAACCCGCGAGTATCCAAATAAACCGTGCTAACCTGAACCGCCCCCCAACACTCAAGGTCACTGGGCAGCCGCCCGAACACGTCCTCCGGAACGTGACCAATTCGCTTCAACCACAATCGGTCTCGATCGGCCAAAACCGTATCGCCCGCATCCTCGGACATCAGGCTACGAGTTGCCAACAACAGCGCCAAACTCCCCTCAATGTTTTTTATCCGATTGCTAACCACATCGACGGCAGACTGAAAATCAGCGACCGTCACACCGGCCGTTTCTTCGGCAGCCGATTGCAACCGCAGCAACCCATCGAGTTTTGCATCGTAAGCATTCCACTGGTCTTCGTGCTGAATGATCAAGTCATTCAATGGCCCCACAACATGCTCACGGCCCCCCACTTGCCGCGTCAACAGACCTGCACTGACAATCCCTTGAACATGAATCGGTACGCCTTTCAGATTGGCCCATGGCTTGTTGCGTTCATACTTTTCAATCGCCTGACTGATTTGCCGCTGGGCCTTATCAAGTTCCCGACTGGCCAGCGCCCGAAAATAGGCCAAGTTATTCAAGTGCTCGGCCGGTTTGTCAATTTTTCCTGCAACGACTTTTTGGTATTCGCGAAAAGCTTCATCGAATCGCCCCAGATATTGCAAACAGACCACGCGCACATTTCTGGCTTCTGCATTGCTTGGCGATTGATCCAACACCTCGTCACACCAAGCCAGCCCAAGGTCACCTTGGCAATTTTCGGCCAGCAACCTCGCCAGCCTCAGCTTGACCTTCGATTCGCTCGGGTCCAGCTTCAAGCTTTCTTGCAGCAGTTCGATCGCTTGGTCAAGATTGCCTGCTTCGTATTCGTTTAACCCTTTGGCAAATTTCCACTGCGCGGCGTCTTGGCGACAACCGCCGCACAGCAAAAACAGAAAAACTAAAATCAAGGCAAAGCGAGGCATAGAATTCAATGTTGACAGTTGATGTATCAAGATACGGAAGGCGGTAGGGGCAGATCGCAGCACACTTGATTCCCAACAACGCCACTCAAACGACCGGCCGTCAGAATTCTACCGTTAATGTTTACAAACGCCCGCGAATTTTAAGACTTGGCGCAAGGTAATTTCTTAGCCATTTTTTAGCCTTCGTCCTGCATCCTACTTTTTACGGGTCCAAGAACTCAACCAACGCACGGTAGATCTCTTCCTTGATTTTTTCCAGCCGACTGCGGTCGCGTATCTTATTGCCATTTCCATCGGTCACATAGTAGACGCCGATCACCTGAATACCGTATGAAATCGTACGCGCGTACGTCACATCCAAATCCAGTTCATGGATTTTTTTGGCAATCTGAAACAGCAGGCCGACTTTGTCAAAGGAAAACACATCGATAATCGTAGCCGCAGAAACCGTGTCGTTATCGATTTTCACTTGCAACTTCGGCCGAGACACTTCGGCGGCCACCTTGTCGACCTTCTTCCAAACCGTTGGAAAACGAAATTCTTGGACCTCGGATTCCAAGAATTGAGCGTTCACTCGATCTTTGATTTCCTGCAGTCGCTCCTCCGACGGCACCTCGCTATATTTTGGATCCTCGAACTGGACCCAGTACCAAACCCGGTCTTCACCGATCGGCTTGATGTCCGCGCCGTGGATATGCATTCCCATACTGCTGAGCGTCCCGGCAACTTTATAGAAGACCCCCGAACGCTTCGATGAAGCTTTGGCGACCGACATCTCGACCAACTTCGTTTCCGGAACAGGATTCACCCAGCTAACAATTCCTTCTTCCAAGTTTTTAAGCTCCAGCAGTCGGTAAGCAATTTCTCGGGCTGGCCTGCCGAGACAATAATTGTTTGGAATTGCGGCTGCTTTCTCTTTTAACCATGCGCGTTCTTCGGCGTCGAACCCAAATTCGGCAACACGGTCGTAGATCTGCTTGAACAGAGGCTCAACACGACTGTCTCGATCGCCCATCAGCACCCGTCGAGCGTTATCGTAAAGATTCGTCAGCAGGTCTAATTTCCAGGGTGTTAAAACATCTGGGCCAACCGCTTTAATGTCTGCACAAGTCAACACGAACAGCATCGACAGCGTTTGCAGCGACCCTACATTGGCAGCAAATTCGGCAACCATTTTTTCGTCAAAGATGTCTCGATGAAAAGCCAAGTGCGACATCACCAAATGATTGAGCACCAAATACTTGATCAGTTCGGTTTCTTCTTCCGGCAATCCAAATCGCTCGCCCGTGGAGGCAGCGATTCGGCATCCTACTTCGCTGTGATCTTCCGGGAACCCCTTGCCCAAGTCGTGCAGCAAAAGAGCCAGATGCAATAGTTTTTTCTCGCGAATGCTGCGGTAAATCTCTCCCAGCAACGATTGTTGCCCATCAAAGGCAATCGCGTGCTCGACCGCTTTGAGCGTATGTTCGTCGACGGTGTATTTGTGGTACTCATTGAATTGCAGCAGCCCCCGCGCATGATCAAATTCAGGAATAATCTTGCGCAGCACTTTCATCTCGTGCAGGCCTCGCAATGCCTTCCCCAAGCCGTCGGTATTCGAAAGCAACGCCATGAAACGACGAGCACAATCGGGCGTGAATTCCACGTCGGGATTGTTCTTGAGCATCTCATGACGAATCTCAATCCACGTCTGATTCTCAATTTCTTTTTGGTGAAGGCAGCCCAACTGCATCAAACGCAGGACTTGATCCAACTGCGTTTTCACCTGGTCAATCGCATCCTCACTAATACCAATCTGCGTTGGCCCCATACGGAAATGATCGTCAATTTGCTTCCTGACAAAACCACCGACCAGCGGGTTGCCTCGCTGCTTGTGCCGCAAACTTTTCTTGACAAAGTGATCACAGATATAACTGATGCGACTGGTGTAGCGAAAATAGTCACGCATGAACTCTTCGACCGACAGCAACGCATCGTCCCCCGCGTAGCCCATCCATTCGGCCAAACGAACCTGCTCGCCTCTTTCCAGTCCATCGTTGGCTCGATTGGCATTGAAGTGCATTTCATTTCGCACTCGCAACAAAAATTCACGAGACAGCTTTAATTGTTTTGAATCCGCCGTCGACAAGCCACCTTTTTTCAAAAGTTCGTCGATGTCGGTTTCACCAAAGCGAACAAAACCCAGCCAGCGAATCAAGTGGATATCACGCAGCCCACCCCGCGAACGCTTCACGTTCGGACGCAACAAATAAACCGTCTCGCCATACTCGACTCGCTCTTTTTCGCGAGCCGCAATAATGGCCTTAATCAAATTTGAGTTTTTTCGACTCGTGATACGGCGGAAACGACCTTGGAAATTGCCAAACAGGTCGTGGTTGCCAACCAACAATCGAGCTTCGGTCAGCGACGAAAAAATGTACGCATCGGACAACGACATCGTGCACGCCTCGCGTGGCGTCCGGCAACTGAAGCCAAGTTGCAAACCCGAATCGGTAATATCCTGCTGGATGCGTCTTGAAAACTCGACGATGTCGTCGGTCAAACTGCCCTGGTACAGCAACATCAAATCAACATCTGAGAATGGCGCGATATCCCCGCGACCGCAGCCGCCAAGCAAAACCAAAGCGATCCTTGAATCCAGCTCCGGCGAAATCTCGGCCAACGCCGAGCTATAAATGTTTTTGAGCACGACCTCCATCAACACCGAAAGCTTGCGGCAAACGTCCATACCGCCCGTTCCGCTTTCGTGCAATTCACGCAGTTGCGCACAGCCATCGCGCCAAGCTTGGCGAGCCTCGATGACATTTTGGCGCATGCCGATGCTGGAGCTCATGGGCAACCAGTAGGTTGAATGGACAAAAGATAAAACGCCAGTGGAAGAATCGGCGCGAGTGACTACAAAAAAAATGTATGGTTGCTTCGTTTAGGCGATCGGCAGTTGAATTTTTACCGCTGACATTTGCCACGATTGCGAATCTTGAGCATGTTGCCCGGTAGTTTCTCAATCGCCTTTCGCCTTAGACCATGCTGGACACCAGGCCGCTGGTCAAACGTTGTCGGTAGGGCAAGGAAGGAACGTCACATGACAAGGTCGTGACAAAACTCTACCGACACACTCTTCGTCTCCTCAAAGCACTGACATCACTTACACAGCGTCAGTCCCTCGTTCACCCGTGCGGATGCGAATCACTTCCGATAGGTCCGAGATGAAAATCTTGCCATCTCCCATTTGCCCAGTCTGCGCTTTACCCATGATCTTTTCGACCACGTCGTTCGCTCGATCGGCAGCAACTACAACTTCGATTTTTACCTTGGGGACAAAATCAATCGCATACTCATTGCCACGGTACATCTCAGTATGGCCTTTTTGACGGCCATAGCCTTTGACTTCCGTGATGGTCATGCCCTCGACGCCGACTTCCGTCAACGAAGTTTTGATATCATCTAGTTTAAAGTGACGAATAATAGCTTCGATTTTTTTCATGCAAGCGTTCCTTTGAAAGAAGAATCGGCCTTTGACTTTCCCGGCATCCACAAAAATACCAGCGGCTGAATCGGTCGCTGCTACTTCGTAACACGTTAGCCGACCATTGTTTTGATATCGCACCCGTTGCTATCCAACGTTAAAACGATTCCAAACAAATTCAGTCTTCAATTATAGCCGATAAAGCCAAACATCGCACGGCTCCGGGCTTTGGGGGCAATCTGCCACCTAACGCTAGTTTTTGCCTCTGTTTGCCTGCCATTGAATCTCCGGGCACTCCGCTTGAGTGTTCACAAATCGAGCCAAAACGAACAACAGATCGCTCAGCCGATTCAGATAAATCAACTCACTGGCCAATCGATTGTCGCCGTCAGCTTTATTTTCCGAACCCCGATCATCAGTGATCAGTGCCACCATCGCTCGTTCGGCCCTGCGGCACATCGCCCTGGCTTGATGCAAGAGGCTTCCGACGAAAGAACCGCCGGGGAGAATAAAAGCCGTTAACGCTGGAAGCCGGCCATCAAAATCGTCAATCCAACGCTCCAATTGCTCGGATTGCTCGATCGAAAAATCTGCCGCCCGACTTGATTCACTCAAATAGGCCGCAACACGACTGCCCAGGTCAAACAAGTCGTGCTGAATCTTTTCAATGACCTCGATCACTTCGCCCCGAACCGTGGCCCGCGAACCATTTTCGCTGATCGCGACTCCCAATAAACAATTCGTCTCATCCAGCAGCCCAGTCACCTCGATGACTGGACTTGACTTAAGAACACGCAGGCCGCCCAGCAATCCGGTCTCGCCTAGATCGCCAGTTTTGGTATAAATTTTCATTACGAGTGGTTGGTTAAATGGAATTCGTCGAGCAAAAAAGTAATCATCGTGGCCAAACTGAAGTCCTGCGGTTTTCTAATTTATCGCGACAACCAAAAAACTGAACGGTCAGCGGAAACCTATCTGCCGACCAGCGGCCCCCACAACGTCTCATTTTTGTTGTTAAAACATCCTAACCGCTGGGACCTGCCCAAAGGTCACGTGGATGACGGCGAGACTAACAAACAATGCGCTTTTCGCGAACTGGTTGAAGAGACTGGAATTCGCAAATGTGATTTGCTGGTCGACCCGGACTTTAAGTACAAGCACAAATACATGGTGAACTATAAGCGGTCCGGCGGGAAGCCTCGCAAGAAAAAACTGATCATCTACGCGGCCAAGCTAATCCATCCAGTCGAACTTCGACTGACCGAACACGATTCCCACAAGTGGTTTGACTGGTCGCCGCCACACTCGATCCAAACAAAAACGATCGACCCGCTGCTACAACAATTGCACGAACACTGGCAGTCGCTGGTGACCGATGCCCGCCCGCTGGCCGACACCTAACAACGGCCAACGCCCAAAAGCCAAAAGCCAACGCCCAAAAGCCGACACCTCAGCCGACACGGTCGAACCACACAAAAAAAGCCAGAGCCGCGACCTGGTCGAGCCTCCGGCATTTTTTGTCTGAGCGATGCGACGGTTCTAAGAGCTGATCCCACAACGAGAAGAGCCGATCCCACAACGAGAAGAGCCGACGGCGTTAGCCGCGGGCATTTTGAGTTCTGGGGATAAGCACTATCTGTCAAACATCATTTGGGCGACCGATAGGTGGAAGCGTTGCCCTGGCGGCTGGCTACTTTACTTGCCGCGTCCAAGAATTCGAACTCCCCAACCAACTGCTCAGCCGCTCCAGCAACCCGGTCCGCGACGTTCGCCGCCAGCGTAAACACGAACGTAATTTGACGACCTCGATCATCAGCAACGTGATAGTAAATCCAATTGACGGGCAACTCCTCTTCTACCCCAGCCACGACAATACTCATCGCAGTCAAACCGTTTTCAGTAGTCGCCTGATCCGCCTTGACCACTCTCGCATTCGGATCTTCCTCGATCACCTTAGCGATTTCCGTTTTATACTTTTCGAGTGTCAGCGGCTTGTTGGCAGCCCGGCGAGGCAGCATCACAACCGTACACTGCGTTAACAAATCGCCTTGGTCGATAAACCGCATGATGGCCGACTCCGACTCTCCAGCGATTAACTTCCAGCGTGGGTCGTACGTCAGACGGTAAGCGCCATTGCCAGATTCAAACTTGAGACGTTGTTGAATTTTCGCCGAACGCATGGCTTTGGCCAGCGACGCGTTTGCCAGTTCTATTGCCGACACGCCATACTTGAAATCCTGATCGATCCGAGTTCGACCTTCGAACCCAGGCACAATTTGTCCGGGCGGGCAAACTTCTTCCGTGCTAAGTTTAACGCTTTGAACTTGGTTGCTTTTCAATTCGATCAAAGCAAACCCACCCAGCTTTACATCCTTCATCACATCGAACTGCTGCGCCTTAACGCCGCCGGAAACGTAAACCCGAGCGACGCCGTCGTTGACCGACTTTAAGTGCATTTTGACGTCCGTCGTCAAAATTCGGTCGACATTCAAAAACTTGGCCAACGCGTCAAGGCTGGGCTTCCACTTATCGCCCACACTCGCCTTTTTCTTTTGGAACAACTTTGGCAACGAAAGCGGATCGGCAGAAGTCCGAATCAGTTCGAATTCTTGCTGGCTCAAAGTGTCCCTAATCGATGCCATCTCGACTCGCATCATCGGCTTGTCTTTAAGACGAGCGATCACCAAACGGTTGTCACTGCTCAAGCTCGGATTTGTGCGACCTTCGTCCAGCTTAATCTTGGCAGCGGCTGTTTCGAAATAACGCACGGCTTGACCACGGCTGGTCGCCCGCTGCGTGTAACGCAGTCTGGCAGAAACCCGCAAAGGCAAGGCCTTCGGCGCCTGCTCCTTTTTCTCTTCGGTGGCTTCCGGAACAACCACAACACTGCCCTCATACTCGTACTCGCCAGCAACGCGAACCTGCTTGTCTTTGCTAAACTCGATCGCGATATCGTGCACGGCTTTCGCCTGCGGACTGGCAGACACCGGTGAAATCGACGATGCGACCGTACCGAAGGTTGTAATGAAAATTACGCAACTTAAACTCAGAGCTAATCGTCGGGTTTGCATCTTTTTTTACCAAGTTGGAACAACTACGCCCGAAGGATGAAAAGACGGGCTTGAAATGCTTGGGAGCAACCGCAGTCGATTTCTCCCTATGATCAATTTCGGCCGATTCGCTGTATCAATTCGATCCAAACCGTCTCAAAACGCAATTTTCTCCTGCCGTGCTGTCATGAACGAAAAACCGCTTTTACAGCGTTTTATCCGTAAAAACACGACAAATAAGCGAATAAACACAATTTTGGTCGAACTTGGAACGGATTTTGCTCATCTGTTTAGACAGTTAGTGGGATTAGTTTCGACTTTTTTCGCTAGTCAGGAGCTGGCAAGGTAAGTTTTCGTTACCGATCCTCGTCAGTTTCAAGAGGTCCTATCTTGGCCCTTAGGTCAAAGTGTCGAACAGTCAACACTTGTATGCGTAGGAGAGCCGTTAGAACAAGTAGGTTCCATCGGTTAGTTGATCAGGAGGATCTTCGAGTTTAATTCTTCGAGTCCAACAGCCAGTGCCGTCGATTTTCGGATTTGCGACGCCGGCCGAGCCATCGAAGGAAGAAAGAGCCAGACCATGCACACCGATTACAAATGCGAAGCGATCCGCGAATTACTTGATCAACAAGTCCGATTTGCCGTCCGCGAGAAGAAAATTGAACAAGTCGATGCCGCGGAAAAACTACTGCGCGAAATCCAACTAGATCGAACTTACAATTTTGAGTTTGTGTGTTTCCGCGTCACCGGCTACCGACCCGAAAACGCACCGATTGTGAAAATCAACGGCAAAAATCTGCGTCACGATCTTCATCGATTCGTCGAAGACCTGTCCGCATCGGCAGACGTTCGTGTCGAGGAATTTGGTCAACCGGTCCATACGGTCGAAGATCTCACAAAGATGTTCAACGTCTCCAGCAAGACAATCTCCCGCTGGCGCCAGCAAGGCTTGGTCAGTCGCAAGTTCATTTTTGACGGTGGCCGAAAACGCGTGGGATTCCTCCACTCCAGCGTTGATAATTTCGTAAAATCCAACCGAGAAAAAGTCAGTCGCGGAAAGCGCTTCAGCCAACTGACGCAAGCCGACAAAAACGAAATCATCGATCGTGCCCGTCGCTTGGCCAAAGCCGGCGGCTGCCCCGCCGAAGTTACTCGTCGAGTGGCCAAGCACATGGATCGGAGCATCGAAACCATTCGCTACACGATCAAACAATTCGATGAAGAAAATCCGACAATCGCGATTTTCCCCGACCAGACCGGTCCGCTTAATTTAGAAATGAAAGAGCGGATCTACGCTGACTTTGTCGCTGGGAAAACCGCCAGCTCGATCTCCAAACGATATTGCCGCAACAAAACGACGGTCTATCGAGTGATCAACGAAGTTCGCGCAAACATGATCATGGACCTCCCTTTGGACTTCATGGACAGCGATGAATTCCATCGTAAAAATGCCGACAAAAAAATTGTCGATGCGGAAATGCCCGTTGCCGAAAAAGCAACGCGTCGTACGAAACCTCCAGCAGGCCTACCTCGGTACCTAGCATCGCTATACGAAGTCAATCTGCTCAACCGCGAACAGGAACAATACTTGTTTCGCAAGTACAACTACCTGAAATTCAAAGCCCGACGGCTGCGGGACGCTTTGGACCCAACCAAGGCCCGCGCTGCCGACATGGACGAAATCCAACGGCTCTACGACGAAGCGGTCAAAATCAAAAACCGCATCGTTCAGGCCAACCTTCGCTTGGTCGTTTCGATCGCCAAACGCCATGTCGCCGCCGCCGAAGATTTCTTCCAATTGGTCAGCGATGGAAACATGTCGCTGATTCGAGCCGCGGAAAAGTTTGACTACGCCCGAGGAAACAAGTTCAGCACGTACGCGAGCTGGGCGATCATGAAAAATTTCGCTCGCAGTATCCCAAACGAATTCAAGCAGCGAGACCGATTCCGACCGACGTCTGAAGAGCTATTCATGGCTCATGAGGACCAACGTACCGATCGATACGCGATCGAATCGCAGCAGCAGATTCGCGAGCAACAGATCCGGCGGATTCTCGAGCGTTTGGATGATCGAGAGCAACAGATCATCATCAGTCGTTTTGGTTTGGATTACAGCGAAGAACCGCAAACGCTAAAAGAAGTCGGTGCCAAAATGGGCGTGACCAAAGAACGCATTCGACAGATCGAAGCCCGTGCTCTTAATAAGTTGCGGATCGCAGCCAAAGAGAACAACATCGACCTACCCGATGGCATGCTGGAAGAATCGGTTCA
>CAZROJ010000016.1:17741-22756 GCA_964601665.1 uncultured Pirellulaceae bacterium | reverse complement strand
AGGACTGCCGAGCTTCGGATTCGGCTGCAATTCAAATTTCAAACCAAACAACAGCCGCTTAATCGCGGCTGTTTTTTTTGCGCAAAATTGACCGCGACCAACCGATGCAGCACACCTTTCGCCCATCAAAATTCTGCTAAAATCCAAACCTTGGAAACTTCTTGGCACAACGCAAACTACACCGCAAATGGAGAATTCAAGATGAATGTCGGACTGCAGAACGACGACCATCCCGTTACCGTCGGAGAACCTCTGGTTGGGAACGGCAAAATCCCATTTCGGGTCTACGAAGACTCCAAACAAGTCAGCTATGCGGTCGCCCACGAAATTGCCGATCTAATCAGGCAACGCGCCGCCGAAGGCAAAACTTGCGTCCTCGGCTTGGCGACCGGATCCACGCCCGTCAATGTCTACGCCGAACTGGTCCGCCTGCACCGCGAAGAAGGACTTTCGCTGTCCAACGTGATCACGTTCAATTTGGACGAATATTTTCCGATGCAGCCGGATTGTTTGCAGAGCTACGTGCGGTTCATGCGCGAACACCTGTTCGATCTCGTCGACATTCCCAGCGAAAACGTACACATTCCCGACGGCACGATTGCCTCGGAAAATGTTGCCCAATGGTGCCTCCAATACGAAGCCAAAATCGCGGCCGCCGGTGGCATTGACATCCAACTGCTCGGTATCGGTCGCACCGGCCACATCGGCTTCAATGAACCCGGCTCAGGCACCGATAGCCAAACTCGCCTGATCACGCTCGACCGACTCACTCGAATCGATGCCGCCAGCGACTTTTTCGGCATCGAAAATGTCCCGCGTCGCGCGATCACGATGGGCGTTGGAACTATTTTGAACGCCAGCAAAATCCTGCTGCTGGCCTTTGGCGAAGGCAAAGCCAAAGTTGTCGAAAGCTCGATCGAGGGGGAAATGACCCCCACCATTCCAGCCACGTTCCTGCAACAACACCCCAACACGGAATTCGTCCTGGACAGTGCGGCCGCCGCCGAATTGACCGACGTCAAATCTCCATGGCTCTGTTGCAAAGTCGCTTGGGATCGACCGATGGTTCGTCGAGCGGTGATTGCGTTGAGCTTGAGCCAGAAAAAGCCGATCTTGATGCTGACCGATGCCGACTACAACGAAAACGGCCTACAAGATTTGCTGGCCGAATACGGTTCGGCTTACGAAATTAATTTGAATGTCTTCGGGCAACTGCAAAACACGATTACCGGGTGGGCGGCTGGCAAACCTGGCCAGCCTGGCGTCATTTTCCCAAAACGAATCGTCCTGTTTTCACCCCACCCCGACGACGATGTCATTTCAATGGGCGGAACGCTGACGCGGCTGGCCGGCCAAGGCCACGAAGTCCATGTCGCTTACCAAACGTCCGGAAACATCGCGGTCTTCGACGAAGACGCTCTTCGGTTCGCCGAATTCGCGGCCGATTTCTGTGACACGTTCGAGGTCAACAGTGACCAGATTAAAGCTTTAACCGGCAAAATGGTTGAATTCCTTGGCAAGAAAAATGCAGGCGAAGTCGACACCCCCGAGATGCAGCAACTCAAAGGCCTGATCCGTCGCGGTGAAGCTCGGGCGGGAGCCAGAATCTGTGGCGTCCACGACCAACACCTGCACTACTTGGACCTTCCCTTTTACGAAACAGGCGTCGTTCGAAAAAAACC
The DNA here is from genome assembly GCA_964601665.1 of uncultured Pirellulaceae bacterium. Classification (GTDB taxonomy): domain Bacteria; phylum Planctomycetota; class Planctomycetia; order Pirellulales; family Pirellulaceae; genus Mariniblastus. Next base: position 21,074 of record CAZROJ010000016.1, on the reverse strand, counting down.
AATCGGCCCCGATGACGTGCGAATCACGGTGGAACTACTCCGTGAAGTGAAGCCGCATCAGATCTACGCCGCCGGTGACCTGAGCGACCCGCATGGCACGCACCGCACATGCTTGGACATTATCTTTGCCGCCTGCCGCCAATGCAAAAACGACGGCTGGATGAAAGAATGCGACGTTTGGCTCTACCGCGGCGCTTGGCAAGAATGGGCACCGCACGAAATTGAAATGGCGGTTCCGCTGAGCCCGCAAGAAGTCGAACGAAAGCGGACGGCCATTTTCCGCCACGAATCGCAAAAGGATAAAGCCTTGTTCCCCGGGCCAGACGCGCGCGAGTTCTGGCAGCGTGCCGAATCCAGAAATGCGGAAACAGCTCGCATCTACGACCAACTGGGCCTCGCCCAATACCAAGCCGTCGAAGGTTTCGTAAAGTGGAAAGACCTGTAAAGGTTTCGCTATATCTTTGGGGAGGGAAGTGGCAGTAGGTACTCCAATCCAATAGTCGTACTTTCAGGCAACACGCTTCCGTGATTCGCGCTATCAACATGGAATGTTGAGCAACATTGGGTGCTTCGACCTAAACCCGTAAACGGTTACAAAAAAACGACGCTACAGCCCCATTTCCTTGATCAAGAACTTGGCCTGATACACCGTGTCAGTCACCCACAAAACGTAGCGGATATCGACTCCGATCGAGCGGCTGTAGTTGGTGTTCCAAGCAAAATCGTTGATCGTCGCTTCAAAGGCTCGGTCAAAGTTCACGCCGACCAACTGCCCTTTGGCGTTCAAGATTGGGCTGCCCGAATTGCCACCCGTCGTGTCGGTGTCGTACAAAATCGCCACAGGAACGTCGTTGAGTTTGGGATGAGCATAATTCCCAAATTCTCGTTTCTGAAACAAGTCGATCACTTTCGCTGGCGTTTCGAAGGGATCTGTGCCGGTTGTTTTTGCCACCACACCGGCCAGTGTCGTGGCCGGCTTCATCAAAATCGCGTCCGCTGGCGAGTACCCGCGAACCGTTCCGTGGGTCAACCGCAGCGTTGCGTTGGCATCGGGCACGAACTTCGATTTTTCAAATTCTTGCTTGACCGTAATCAGCTCACCGTACAGCTTGTCGAACTGCCCTGCCCTCTGCTTGCCAAGCTCTCGCAACCGCTGATACGCTGGGTACAACTTGATCACTTGCTGCATAAACGGATCGTCGACCGTCTCCAATTGTTCCGCGGTCATACCAAGGTACGCTTCCAAAACCGCTGGATCGCTGAGTTTGCAATTGGCGTAGAACGAGTCCAACTGATCCGGCCCCGGCAAACCAACTTGGCCGCGTTGCGCTGGCCCCATCCGCTGTAACAACTGGATTAGCAACTGCTTGTCAGTGCCCAGTTCGAGATCTTTATGAGCCGAACGCAACCGACTGATCGTCTGATCGTAATTGCGATCCATGTAGGCCGCTTCTCGCTGCAAGTCCGGCTTCTGCCGCTCAACCGCGCCGTCGTAAATCGTGTACGCAAATGACATCAACTGACTGGCCAGCCCGATATTGCGAAGGTTGGCGTCCTGAACCGCAGTTTTCGCAAGCTCCGCATAGGCGGCGTCCAGCTGAGCCAGCGTTTGGCCGTAGCGATCTTTCAGTGCCGGGTCCGCGTCGATATAGGCTTGCAACTTGGCCTCGGCAGCGCGGCGTTTGGCAACCAAGTCGGCGCCGACGAGCCCCTTCAATTGTCCGCGCGAGCGTTTTTCGTTGTTGGCCAGCCGAGCGATCCGAGACAACAATTTGATCGCAACCGCTCGGTCCTTCGCTCCAGCCGCTTCCATCGTTTGAATTTGTTGACCGTAGTAATCAACAATGTAAGGCAAACGAATGTTCTGTTCGAACTCGAGAAAGCTTGCTGTCTTGTGCCGAGCGGTTCGTCCGGGATAACCCAGCAGCATTACAAAGTCGCCTTCGTTGACGCCGGGAGCGGACACCTGAATAAATTTTTTGGGTTGGTAAGGAACGTTGCTTGGAGAATAGCTTGCACTCGATCCATCCGGAGCAACGTAGGCACGCATGAAGGAAAAGTCCCCCGTATGCCGCGGCCACTCCCAGTTATCGACGTCGCCACCAAACTTGCCGATCGATGACGGCGGTGCAAAAACCAAACGCACGTCCTTGATGTACGTATACAAAAACAAAACATAAGTCTTGCCGGCAAACATTTCCGCCACTTCAGCCCGCTTGCCCACGTTGTCGATCTCGGCCTGCTTTTGGATCGTCTTGATCCGCTGCTCGATCGCTTTACTGCGCGTGGCAAAATCCATTTCAGCCGTCGCGGCTTCTAGCACTTGATCCGAAACATCAACAAACGATTCGGTGACCCGCACGGTATAGCCAGGCGCGGGAATCTCATCGCCTTGTTTCTTTGGAATGAACCCATCTTTCAAATAGTCGTTCTCTGGCGAGCTGGCAGCCTGGATCGCTCGATAGGCGCAATGATGATTGGTGATGATCAAGCCGTTAGGCGACACGAACGAGCCCGTGCACCCGCTGACTCGACAAATTCCATCGATCAAACTGGGCGTGTTCGGATCCGTGTTGAAAATCTGCTCGGCCGTAAGCTGCAGCCCCTTCGATTGCAAATCAAGTTTCGCCACTTCGCTGATCGGGAACATTCCCTCATCAGCCGACGCGGACGATTGGTTGCCGATTGCAACGATCGTTAAAACCCATAACCCAAACAGCGAAGCAGAAAATCCAAAAACCGAACTTCGGTAATTTGGCCGATTCGACAAGACGAAACTTTTCATAAAACAATTTCCAGCAAGGTTTCAAAGGGAAGGCGCTTTCGATAACTCGAGCGACCGAAACACAGGTCGCCGGCTAATTTTAGCCGGATCCGTTTCGGCCGACAAACACAGTTTTATCGTCGCGCGACCCAAGTTGGCACCTAGCCCTCTCGAAACGCCCCCAAAATTCGCCCCAAAAATCCGCCCCAAAATCGCAACTCAACACGCCCAATCGTGACTGACTTGGCTTGCAATTTTCAATGTGGCACTGAGTGCAATTGGCCAAAACTGATGCGACATTTTTGAGATTCTTAACGTTGCCGTTTTAACGCCATCGCCGTGACAGGCCATGCATGAATTTGATGATATCTGGTCCACGGGATGTGGAATCGTCGGCGGCGCACCATTGAAAGCTCTGTTCTTATCACCCATCGCACTTGGCTGTTGGTCATCGCCTGCATTTTGGCATTCATTGGAGCATGGATCGAAAAAGGCATGGGCCTGATCGTCCCCGGATTCATTCCCAGCACCCTGCATGAAATTGTCGAATACTCGCCCAGTTGGGTCGA
>CAZROJ010000016.1:8232-17641 GCA_964601665.1 uncultured Pirellulaceae bacterium | reverse complement strand
GATTCATTCCCAGCACCCTGCATGAAATTGTCGAATACTCGCCCAGTTGGGTCGAACATTTTAACTGGCTCGAACATTTTATATTTTCGGTCAGATGAAAAATTTTTAGCTCACCCAGGCTGTCTTAGAAACGCCCCAGGAATCACTTCCTGCTCCAGTTTCAGCACGCCATCAACGCGGATCGTTGGCGTTTCGATGTTTCAATGTTTCGGCATGAAACTGGGAAGCTGTTCCCGAACGGTGTTTTGTTCAAACCGGCGTTCGGCTACGCCCGTGGGTGAAACTGCTGGTGTACTTTTTTCAACCGCGATTGATCGACGTGCGTATAAATCTGAGTCGTCGCGATGCTCGCGTGCCCCAATAATTCTTGCACCTGCCGCAAATCCGCTCCACCAGCCAGCAGGTGCGTGGCGAAACTGTGACGCAACGTGTGCGGGCTGATGTCGATCGGAATGCCCGCGATCAACGCGTATTTCTTGACCAGTTCCCAAATCGCTTCACGTCGCATCTGTCGACCGCTACGCGAAAGAAACAGCCAGTCTTGCTCCGAAGGGCGGACCTGCGCCATCCGAGGTCGCAGTCGCATAAGATATTTTTCAATCGTTTCAATGGCGGCGTCGCCCAACGGCACCATCCGCTGCTTGGACCCTTTTCCCTGGACCTTGCAATACCGTTCGTCCAGATGCAGTTCACGCAATCGAAGCCCCGTCAACTCGGACGCGCGGCAACCGGTGGCGTACAGCGTCTCTAGGATCGCTCGATCGCGAAAGTGATAAACTTCGACACTTCGTGGCGCTTTCAAAAACCGATCAATCTCGCTGCTGGACAAAACCAGCGGCACACGTTGCCAAATCTTTTGGCTGCCGAGCAGTTCGACAATGTTGTCGACGATCACGCCTTCCAACTGGAGATAGCGGAAAAACATTTTGACGGAAATCACGTGCCGCGAAATCGAGCTGGGCGCGAGCGTAAGGTCGCTCAGATGCCCCACAAAATCCGAAAGCTCGTTGATCGTCAGCTTTGCAATTTTCCGGTCGCCCACCCAAGCCAGGAATTTCGTCATATCACGTGAATAGGCGACGACCGTGTTCTCGGCCAAGTGACACTCACTGCGCAGGTAGTCTGTGAACGACTCCGCCCATTGCTTCGTGGCGTTGCTGTTTGCTTGAGGCTTGGGTTTGGCCAGCCGTCTCAATTGTCCCTTGCGAATTTTCATCGTGGTGAAATTATCGGTGTTCGCAGCGTCCAAACATCAAGCGGTGTCAAAAAGCTCTGATTTTGACAGCTAAGGCGATCGGCCGTTGAATTTCTACCGCTGATGTTTGCAACGATTGCGAATCTTGGGCAGATTGCCCGGTAACTTCTCAATCGCCTCTCGCCTAACACAACCTGCCGGGTGCGGAGGCCGGCTTATTCGAGGCCGGCTGAGTTGTCTTTGAACTTGATTTTGCTGATCAGTTTCTTGACCGTTTCACCTTCAATTTTTCCAGAAACCGCTTCAATCGCAGCGACGGTGTAAGCGTACTTGAGGTTCGGCTGAATATCGAACTCGACTTCCGTCTCCACCGCCAAGTCCGGATCGCCCTCGCCGGCCAAACGAACTTCGACCACGCGAGTCAGTCCGCCGAACAAATCGTTTTGATCGACCGGGTTATCATCCACCAAAATGTTGGTGATGTTACCCGCTTCATCCGCCGTCAGCTTCACCAACAAAACGTCGGGCACATCCAGCGAGATTTCTTGATTGGTCGGCCCGGACACCGGCATCTTGATACTAAAGTCGCCTTCGTAATCGACCACCTTAAAAGTCATCACAAAGAAAACCAACAACTGAAACACGATGTCAATCATCGACGTCATGTTCAGTTTGATTTCTTCGGTTTCAGCAGCTCGAAGTCGCACGGTATCAGTTTACCTTGTTAATCACACGTAAATTAAAACTCTCCAGCTCGGCCTTTTGACAGATCCCGATCAGCTTTTGCACTTTCCCGGTCGGCGTGTCTTGATGAGCCCGAATGACGACGGCAATCTTTGACGCATCAAAGACGCCTTCTCGTTCGGCCGCCCTGACTTGTTGGCCCAGCCGCCGGTCAATCATTTCCAACTCGATACGTTCGCCTTCAAAAACAACCGTCGCGTCAGGCTCCAAGTTCAAAATGATTTGAAAATTCGGAGGTGCCGTCGGAGGAATCGCCAAAACACTGCTGGGCAACGCAATTTGTTCGGCCCGATCGATTTCGGAGAAGTTGATCAACAGCATAAAGAACGCGATCAACTGAAACGTCATATCGATCATCGGCGTCAAATCGCCTTCGAGGATTTCAGAGTTGGTTGTTTTTTTGAATTTCATTCAACGATTCATTTTTTAAAAGCTGCCGATTGGGTCACCAAACCTATTTACTTTTTGAGCCAACTTTTTCAAAACGCCCCATTAAATTCTCGCTGGTAATGCCAACATCCAAAACCAATTTTTGAATTTGATTTTTGAAAATGTTATAAGCCGCAATCGCCGGAATCGCGATCAACAGCCCAATCAACGTCGTCAAAAGAGCCGTCGAAATACCTTCGGCCAATTTGTTCGCATCCGGCGTCGTTCCGGCGACAGCGATGGTATAAAACGCCTTGATCATGCCGTGAACGGTCCCCAACAAGCCAATCATCGGCGCCAACGTCCCGATCAACGCCAGATAGCTCGACCGGTGATCGAGTTTCATATTTTCTTCGGCCCCGACCTCTTCCATCGCCGACACGGCGTGGCGGTAACTACTGGAAACTTTGGCCAGCCCCGCCGAAAGAACGTTACCCAAAAATGACTCGTCGGCCTTCGCCAGCTCGTACGCTTCCTGGTACTGCTTTTCGTCCAAATGAGCCTCGAAGCCCTCGACCAGTGGTTGTGGACAGACGACCGCCCGACGAACCGCCAAAAAGTTCATCACCAGCAACGACACCAACGCGATCGACAGCAGCAAGAAAACCCACAGGTAAATTCCCAACGCGTCCCACAGCCAAGCCAGCAAGTTTTTTTCTTCGACAGGCTTTTTCGCACCGTCGCCTGCCGCCGCTTCGTCGGCGACCGCTGCTTCGTCACCTTGTAGTGCAACGGGTCCGGCAACCGCAGCGGCTTGCAGCCCCGAGTCCATTTGTGGCACTGCGACCGAAAATGCCAAAAAGCAAAATGCCGCCAGCAACCATCCGGCCATGACTTTTCGCACCAAAGTTCCGCACGACAAATTCGAATTCGATAGCATCTATGTGATCTCCACCTGGATTCAGAAGCCAAACAATCTGGCTCTGTTGGATTTATTTTAATTGTTTGCGGCTTTATCGACCGTCAAAGGCCGGCTGCAACGACATTTTATCGCTAGTTTTTTCAAGCATTTAATGCTCAGCCCAGTCACTCGCGCCCCAACCGAAAGTACGTCGCTCGACAAGATTGCGGGATAAGCTTTTAATTCTTGTCGACGATTCTGGCCCAATACGAGTTCCGAAACTTCGACTTCAGTTCCCCCCTGGCCTCATTGGCTCGTCCCGCTTGATTCAATTGAGGCCAAAGTTTGGCCAAACGATACGACGCTTCCGCCGCTTCCTCCGCCTCGCCGGCAAACAAAAGCGTCGTGTGCAGGTAAGCCGTTCTGGCGGCCTTGAACTGTCCCGATTGCTCGTAAATCGCTCCTTGAGCGTTGTAAATGTTGGCGAACAGCTGAGGATTCGAGGCCGTTTGATTTTTGATCAAAGCACGCAACTGAGCGATCGCCGGACTGGCCGGCCCTGCCAAACCTTGCAGCTTCGCCAGTTCAGACTTAGCCAGCTTTTGATACTGGACCGTGACTTCATCGTTCGAAGTGCCCGCCAAAATCGCCTCGTAGTCGGCTTTCGCTTGGCCCATGTCTCCCGAAATTTGCATCATGCGGCCATGCCAAAAATAGCCTCGCCATCGATACTCCAACCAGCCAGCCTGTTTGAGCTTGGCAAACTCCTTCGCCGCCGCGGCCGGTTTCCCAAACGAATAAATCAACAGACCGTATTGTTCGAGCGCCGGGTAAGTATGCAAGCTATTTGGATGGTCACTCAAAAACTTCGCAACCACCCCGCCAGCCTCCTTGGGGTCCATTGGCCCATGAGTCGTCGAAAGTTTCGCAGTCGAATAAGCTCGCATGAAATCGACCTCCTGCCGCAACAGTGGTTCGTCAGGCAAGTCGCTCAGCTTCGCCAACCCAGCCAAACATTCCGCGTAGCGGCCGGCATTCATCTGGTCGCGAAGCCGATCGATCACCGAAGGTTCCTTACCAACCGCGATCCGCCGAATCTCGCTGGCCGCGACTTCCGCGTCACCGATCGTCACGCCCTCGGGAGTCATCGCCGTGATTTTACCTCTCAACCGAGTCGTACCGCCGCCGGGTTTGTCTTTGTAAACAAAATCCTGCCCCGCGACTTCACCAATCGAAAAACTGGCCAGCGTCACCAGCCAGATCAAACTTGCAAACCTAAAATTCATCAAACCCTACCTGTCGTCTTAATTCTTGTATTTTTTCGTTTCGGCAAAATCACTTATCGTTAGCGATTCGATTTTCCAGATCCAAAAACTTTTGCTTCCACTTCAGCGACCCTAGATATTCGGGCGTCTTGGCTCGTTCTCTTTTGATCCAGCGAATCGCACTCTTTTTGCTGGCCGGCTTTTTCATAATGACGGACTGTTCGTACATCGCTTCGGCAATGCTGTACGACGACAAAAAATACTGCTCGCGAAACTTCGCTTTGTTACTTCGCGTCGCGCCAAGAATTCTTTCCCAGCCCCAGACCGCATTGGTTTTTCGTTTTGTCTTGGGATCCTCAAATTCGCCAGTCCCCTTCACCGCTTGCAGCAACGGTTTCTGCAGTCGAGCGGCCTTGCCCCATCGCTGCAACGTCGCCGCCGCATCCAATTGCACCGCAAACGAATTCGACTCTTTCAAAATCGCGATAAATTGCTCGACCGACGCCTCAAAATTCCCCGCCCCGCGTTCAGCCAGTGCCCGCTGCCGCTTCAGCTCAAATGCTAACGCCTCCGCATTTTTTTCGCCGCTAAAACCAAGCTTCTCCGCTCGATCCAGCGCCGATTTTGCCTGTCGAAAAAGCGGTTTGGCATCACTTTGCAATCCGCCTTCGGAGATCTCGGTTGCCACCTCCAACAGAGTCGCACCCGAAACCAACACGACCTTGCCCTGTTGGGAACTCTTTTCGATCGAAGCCAAAACTTTACCCAAGACCGCAGAAAATTTCGATTTCTGTTTGACGTCCTCGAGCCCATCAAAACGTTTTTTAAGTTCGATTGCGATCAACTGATAAATCGAAGTCAGCTGAGCCTTCTGCTGCGGATCGCCGCTGGCCTCGGCTTCCTGTCGCATCAACCCAATCACGCCATTGGCTTTATCAATCCAACGCTGCTGCTGATCCGAATTTTGCATCTTCGCGATGTAGGTTTTCACAATCGCTCGATAGGCATCGCTTTTGAACTTCGGAGCTCGGGCGTCACGAAAAACAGCCGGCGTTTGATCCTTAATAATTTTAAGCGGCGAAATTTGTGACGTATCCAAAATCTGCACGGCGGCGTCGGCGTCACCTCGCAACAACGTGGCCTCCACCAGCATCAACCCCGAAACGGCATCGCGAAACTGGACCGCACCGGGCTTGGCCAGCGACTCGGACATTCGCAGAAACCCCAGTGCCTCTTCAAGCTTACCCTGCATTTGATTTTCATTGACGGCCAACTTTGGATCTTTGGAATCGCGAAGGTACTTGGCGAACAACTGCTGCCCCAAGAGCGCGGCCGTGGCCGACCGCGAACCACTATCGGCCGGCAGCTTTTCCATGTACTCGACCGCATCTCGCATGCGGCCATCCCGAACGGCAATTTGAATCAACGCCTGCACCGCCGTGGCCGCTTCCGGCGATCCAGGCCAGCGGGACGCGACTTCCAGCGACGAATTTTTCCAAGTTTGCAGTTCGTACAGGTTGTCGCTTTTGTCAGCGGCGGCAACCATCGCCGAACGACTTTTTAACAGTAGACCGCTGGCCCGTTTCGACCCCTCCAGTTCTGGATGTTGGTCCAGCAAAAACTGACCGATGACCGAGGCTTCAAGGTATCGCTGCGACACAAAATAACAGTAGCACTGGAAGTACCGACATAAATTCAAATCACTGGGCGAAGTCGAACCGTCGGCATAACCGATGGCCGCATCCAAAATCTCAATCGTTTGATTGCACCGGTCCATCAACTTCTTCTGCAGCGAATCCACTGAACGATTGCTCTGTTTGGCCTGAACGACCTCACCGGCCAGCAACTCGATCTCAGTCACTTTCCTTTTCCCTGCTTCAAACGCGGAAGCAAACGAATCGATCTTCGCCTCAGCCCCTGCTTCGGCGGGCTCGATCAGCGGCACATCCCACTCAGCCAACAACCCTCTGGCCCGTTGCCGATGAGGGTTCTTCGAGCGCGTCACCTCTCTCACAAACCGAGCCGCCTCACGGTCAAGCGATTTTGATTTCGACACCGCACTTGATCCACCTTCGGATTTAATGGTTTCGGCCAGCTTGCGTTTGGCCATCCCCAACTCCAGCACCACTCTTAACCAATCTGGGTCTCGCATCTCCGCCCGTGTCAAACTTTCAACCACCCTCTCCAACTGCCCGATGACTCCGCGAACTGGATAGGGATCAGATTGTTGCCAGCTTTCTGCGGCCAGCGAAAACGCGATCTTCCGCAACTCACTGGTCATCGAAGATCGATCCAAAGCCATCACTTGAGTGAATTGGTCCAAGGCTTCTTTGTGTTTGCCCAGTTTCTGAAAACACCGCCCGGAATAAACACAGGCCTGAACGCCGGCTACTGAATTCGGATACTGATTCCAAATTCGATTTAGCACTTCAGCCGCATCGGCCAACAGTTGCCGTCGCTCGGGCGCTTGCACCGGAAACGTATCCGCCAATCGCTCGGCCACGTAAGGCCGCTGCACCAACAAGCTCTGGTAGATACCTCGGATTTCGCGAACCAAAGCACGCGAGCCTGGATCCTCGCTACTGATTTTAATCGCGTCGGGATTGTCGGGGCTCGGATCGAGCAACCGCGCCGCCCCGGCCGTCGCATCCGTCACGGACTTCAACGACGCTTCCAGAAAACCACGGGCCTTGACAAGTATTTTTTCGCGTTCATCCGCGGTCAAGAATTCCGCCTCCGCCTCGCGCAACCGCAAATCGGCACGACGCGACAAGAGCTGCCCGCTAAAATTCAACGTTTTGACACGCTCCACCAGCGAACCATTTTGCCGAACGTACTCGGCCAGCAATTGCTGCGCCTCGTCCAACTGATTTTCGATCTGCTCTCGGTCACGCATCGTGGCAACCTGATCAATCAGGGTGCTCGCTCGCTCGTAGGGAATCGTCTTCCGAAACTTCTCAGAAACCAGCGGATCGTCTTTGACGTCCGCCAAGTACTCCAACGCAACGTCATAATAGCCTTGGTTTCTCAAAGCATTCACGAACTCCGCCGCCGGTTCATCGGCATGCGAGCCGTTCGCGCAAGCGGCGCAAGAAACGACTGTCAAAAGTGCAATACGAATTATTTCACTCAATGAACGCATCCATCCTCCTGAACTTGATCGTCAGCTCGCTAACAAAACACCGATATTGAAAAGCCCCGTTTCAAAAAAATTGAGCCGTTCAACATTTTTAGCTTCGAGCGTTACCTCGACCTAATGATAGCTATCATTCTATCGCCGTTTCTTCGGCGGGCAATCGCGTGCGGGCCCCTCTTCTGAACTCGCGGCTAAACTCACGAACATTCGGGTCGAGCCATTTGCTTGGATTTCGCAACCTCTACAATAGAAACAGCCAGCGACAAAATACAACACTGACACAATGCCTGCCAAAATTTTTTGACGACCCATGATTAAGAAACAAATCAAAGAAAGCAAGAAGCAACCTCGTCCCCCGCAGTCCGGCAGCCTGACGCTGAAGATGCTGACCCTAATCGGGATGCTGGTCATGGTTGTCTACGCGATGTACGAGTCGGGCAAGCCAGAAAACTGGCAGTGGATGAACTTTCCGAAGGACACTCCCGCAGGTTCTCAGCCCGCCGACTCCCAACCAGCAACCGGCTCAGCTTCCGTGGACAACGCCTTTGCCGAAGATTCAATCGTACCCCAACCATCAACCAGCCAACCCGCAACAGGCGATTCGGCCACCCAACCAATTCGATTGGTCGAGTCGTTTCCGGCTCCGACAACGAGCCAACGCAAAAGCGAAATCCCAATCGAATCCGCGAAGTTCTGGCGACAAATTTTCAACAAACTTGATTCGAAACAACATTTTGAGTTGTTTAGCATCCTTGATCGTTTGCAAGCGACCGAGCGAATTGACAACCCCGCCGAAGCCATCGAATCGCAGAAAAAACTGATCGAAAAAATCAAACGACAACGCCTAGCCTTCGACGATCAATTGCTCGACAACATGACCTCCTTGCCGTCTTCTTCGCAAGAAAAATCAAGGGCCTCGGAGGACTACTTCGAAGCGGACAAGTTCTGGAACAAAAACGTTTCAGTCGCGCTGACGGCCTTTGTCGAAAATTCAGACATCACGCTGACCCAGCTGAGCCAAATCAGTCGGCTCCAGCATTTTTTAGAAGGCGAGGCCTTCAACTTTGTTCAAGACAATACCGCGATCGGCTGGACCGGCGACTCGGTGGCTTGGAATCGAAGCTGGAAAAGAATTCACGCCGGGAAAAACACTCCCGCCAAGCCAAACACCCAACCCGACGCAGCACCAAACGCCGTTTCGCGAATTCAATTGATTGCTCAACCGAACGAATATCGCGGACAGTATATTTCGATCCAAGGATTCGTCCGAGCCCTCGAATCAAGAACGGCCAACGCCAACAGCTCGATCACGCCCGACTCGCAGCCAGGTGACTATTCAATCCTTTGGATCAAGCCGCAAGAATCACAAGCCGGTCCGTACTGTGTCTACACCAACGAACTCCCCGACAACTTACCCAGCAACAACGAACAACTAAAAACTTTTGACTCGCTTGCCACGATCGACGGGATCTTTTTCAAAAACCGAAGCTATCCAGCCGCCTCGGGCGAAGTGCTTTCGTGTCCGCTGATCATCGCATCCAAAATAAAACTCACGCCGGCTCAAACTGCCAAAGACGCCTCACTTTTTTGGCAGCCCGGCCGCACCGCGATTTACACTTTGGCTTGGCTGGTCCCATTGGTTGCGATCGGCGGAACTTGGCTCATCTTCCGAGCCGCAGGCACGCGAAAACGTTTGCCCGGCGCGGCCGCCGAGAAAAAGCTGGGCATCTTCTTGGGCGATCTCAAGGACGACCCCAACGTGCAGACTGACTTGCAAAAAGTACAAGCTATTTCGCAGC
>CAZROJ010000016.1:1703-8132 GCA_964601665.1 uncultured Pirellulaceae bacterium | reverse complement strand
AGAAACGCAGCCAGAAACGGAGCGAGAGAATGAATCGGAATAATTTTTCGCTGGCTAATTTTATCATCGCAACCACTTGGGTAGCGACCACCCTTCACTGCCCCGCCAACGCAAAACAAGTCCAAGACGATCGGCCGCGAGAGTTGGCAGGAATATCATTCAGCGAATCGTTTCGGTTTCAAGACGACCGTGAACTGGACCTCGACGCCAAAATCATTCCGCGAATGCTTTATCGCTTGCGAAAATCGTCGCCCAGCACCTTGAAGCGATTCCTGGATTACTCGAAAACCAAAACATGGAACGACGTTTTTGAAAGCACCGTCGACCATCGGTTTTGGCTTTTCGAATTCGACGCCTCGCTTCGAAAAATCGAGAAGATCGATATCGACGCTCCCAACACCCCTGACGCGATCAAATACTTTTATCGCTGCCAATGCCTCGCAACGGACGCCAGCGGCCAGCCAAGACGCTGCATCGTTTTAGCTCGTACGCTGCCTCGAGCACTTCGCGACCAGACTGCGGTCGACGAGCCGATTCGATTCAGCGGCTTACTGTATTGCCGAACCGCGCAAGATGTCAAAGATGAAGGCCCTTCCGATCAGCCATTGGCTGTCTTTATCACGGATCGCCTTTCCTGGTTTCCCAAACAAACCAAAGTGGCGTCCGACAGCGAAGTAGCACTTGCCCGCCGAGGAATTGATGTCGGCCAACTGGATCGAGTACGCGCCAGCAACGGTCGCCCGCTTGGACGCAGCGACCGCGAAGCGTTTTATCAACTGCTCACCTCGTCTGACAAACAATCGCCAAGGGATGAACAACCGGCCTCGATTGCGTTGAAATCGATCATTTCCAAATCCAGCGAACACATCGGCGCGCGAGTGACAGTTTTGGCTCACTGTCGCGAATGCACTCGGGTCGAAATCCAGGACCCAGACATTCAGCAGCGTTACGGCGTCGACCACTATTTCCAACTGATACTCTTTCCGAACTTTGAACAGAAAATCGTTTTAACGGAAAAGCAAAACGGCGAATCCACAAAAGTCACCGTCGACCGATACCCCGTCACCGTTTGCTGTGCACGCTTGCCTGATAGCCTGAACCCCGAAGACGTTCGCAAGTCGCTCGTTTCAATCGATGGAACGTTTTTTCGAATTTGGAAATTCCAATCCGAACTCAACCGGCGATCCAACGTGACGGGCACGATCAGCCCGTTGATCATTGCCGACCAGCCACTGCTCAAAGAACCTCCTTTCTGGCTCAACGACCTGGTGACTTGGGTCCTTTGGCTAGGAGCCGCGATGATTATTAGCCTGTACTTTTACTATCGGTTTTTCGCTGGCCGAAGCGGGCCCAAAACCGAATCCATCTTGGCCACTCTTCCCGAAAAAATCGACATCAGTGGTTTGGATTAGCCGAACAAAGCCGCAATTACGACTTGAAGAAAGCCGGCGGCTTGGGGATATTTGCCCTGCGGTCGTGTTGAAAAAACGAGGGCGATAAACCACTCGCAACCAACATGGCGATCACGCTGGCCTGGCGAATTAGCCAGTGCACAAGAACGCAAAACAATTCAAATTTCAAATCTGCCCTCGCAGCCGCCCATTGCTGCCGAGCAATCTAACTAAGGACAAACTATGAAAACCCCCGTTCGCGTCACAGTCACCGGAGCCGCCGGAAACATTAGCTACGGGTTGTTGTTCCGAATCGCATCCGGAGCCATGCTTGGTCCCGACCAACCTGTCATTCTTCAATTGCTAGAAATCACACCCGCCTTGGACGCGCTCAAAGGTGTCGTCATGGAACTGGACGATTGTGCCTTTCCTCTGCTGCATGGAGTCGTTGCAACAGACGACGCCAATGTTGGATTTAAAGACGCCGACTACGCCTTGTTGGTTGGCGCGATGCCTCGACGCAAAGGGATGGAACGAAAGGACTTGCTAGAAGCCAACTCAAAAATCTTTTCGGCCCAAGGCAAAGCCATCAACGACCATGCCAACCCGAACATCAAGGTTTTGGTCGTCGGCAATCCCGCCAACACCAACGCCTTGATCACAGCGGCCAACGCTCCCAAAATCGACCCCAGAAACATCCACGCGATGACGCGACTGGATCACAATCGAGCCATCAGCCAGCTGGCGACCAAGACCGGCACCGCTTCAACCGAAATCACCAACATGACCATCTGGGGCAATCACTCGGCCACACAGTATCCAGATATCAGCGACGTTAAAATTGGCGACAAATCCGGAGCCGAATCGGTGGACGAATCATGGTACAAAGAAACGTTTATCCCAACGGTTCAAAAACGCGGCGCGGCGATCATTGAAGCTCGCGGAGCCTCCAGTGCCGCGTCCGCCGCTAGTGCAGCGATCGACCACATCCACGATTGGGTCATGGGCACGCCCGCAGGCGATTGGGTTTCGATGGCCGTTCCCAGCGACGGCAGCTACGGAATCGAACCGGGCGTTATTTACTCTTACCCGTGCACCTGCAAAGACGGCGACTACGCGATTGTCCAAGGTTTGGACATCGACGCTTTTAGTCGCGAAAAAATGGACGCCACCTACGCGGAACTCAAGTCGGAAGCTGACGCGGTCAAAGAGCTCTTGTAGTTCGATTGAACTCCTGTAGTTCGATTGATCACCCGGAGAATTCATCAGCAGCGGCGCGAGTCAATCGTGCCGCTGTTTTTTTGATTGCAACGAAAGCTTAAAAACCATCGGGAGATCAAGGCTCCTGCCACGACACAGAAAGCCTCGACGGGAGCCTCGTTCGCCCATCGGCCTCACCTTCCTCACTGACAGTCGCTCAACAAACACTGCCCAAAACCCAGCAAGTCATCCTGAGCCTGATAGAACTCCATTAGCTTTTGCTTTTGACCACTCGTCTGGGCAACGTCCGTTGGCATCGGAGCGATCCCCATCGGTGCGTGCTTGGCCAGCAACTCTTGCGTCATCACATCGATCGCCTCGTCGCGACGCTCCAACCGCACCAACAGTTCGACCAGCGATTCAATGGCGACACTCCCATGTTGCAGCGGGTCATGCTTTTTTACTTTCTTTCGAAAATGGCCAATCGCTCCATCGACGTCTTGCCCCAGCAAAGCGCCATAGTATTTCAAGTGATCTTCGTAAGTGTTTTCAAACGGCACCTGGCCAGGATACTGAAAATCGTCCGGCAAGTAACTTCCGTATCGCGCAAGCTCAAACGCTCGCGTCATCTCATCACGCCCGTGCAAAATTCTTGAAATGCGAACAACCGACGCCAAGTGAGTCGCATCGATCACGTAAGACCCCTGCGACAACTCTTTATTTTGATCCAAAATCGATCCGAGCGTTAACGGATCGCCGACCTGACCGCCGGCCTCTTTGACGACCGCCACCAAGTTTTCCACCAATTGGTCATAAAGATGATTCAACAACTCGGCCGCCATCGCTCGCTGACCCTCCAGGTCAAACATGGCCGCTTGCGTGTCGAAAGTTGTGATTCCATTGCAAGTGCCAAATTGTTCCAGCAACAACTTAAAACCGTACCCCGGCGCAGCTCCCTGCGAGACCGCGATATCGATCAACGCGTCGGCGTTTTCCTCGTCGACTTTGACACTGCGAATTAACTTTTCGTTGAGCACCTTATCACCGACGGGTTGCAAGTAAGCCCAGCCCTGCACGAAATCGCCTTTTTTGAACATCAAGGTGCCGACCTCGCGGCAGGCGGCCAGCAAACCGTCCTCGAGCACGCGCTGCTGTTGGTCGCTCAGATCGTCCGGGGTTTGCGAGTAGAGAATTGGCAAGCCCATGCCTTGGCGGACCCGCATTTTTAAAACTTCGAACAGCTGCGAATATTCTTGCTTGCGCCGAGTAAACTGTTCCAAGTAATCAAGACCCGCGTCGATGCCCTTGGCGTCCGTAAGCTGGCGTAGTTGCTCGAATGAAGTGGCCATAAAAGTCGAACTTTGAACTTTGAACTTTGAACGATTGCGCTAAATTAAAACGGACAACGAATCTCGATTGCCCGACTGTCACGGGTCAAGTATAGCTTGAACCACCCAATTAAATTAGACGTAACAACAAGTACCTTTTCGCCGCTGGGTTAAACTGTCAAAATAACGGCAGGCCCGAGCGTTGTTTTGAGTTGAAGTAGCCCGCTGCGGCCACGCCATACTGCCCGCCATCGAAGATCAGGATTCACGAACTGTGATCAAAACCGAAAATCTGACCAAAAAATACGGCGACATGTTCGCGATCAAAGGGATCGAACTCGACCTTCAACAAGGCGACTTGTTCGGGTTCATCGGCCCCAACGGCGCGGGTAAAACAACGACCATGCGCATCATCACGACCTTGACCGAACCCTCTTGGGGCGAAGCGTACGTCTGCGGTCATTCGATCTACAAAGAACCCAAAGAAATCCGCCGGCTGGTTGGGTACATGCCCGACTTCTTCGGCGTCTACGACGACATGAAGGTCATCGAGTATCTTGAATTCTTTGCCGCTGCTTATCGCATCAAGGGGCCAGCTCGGCGAAAAAAATGCAACGAAATGCTCGAGATCGTCGACCTCGATTTTAAACGCGACGCATTCGCGAACACGCTTTCGCGTGGCCAAACTCAACGATTGGGACTCGCCCGAGTTCTGCTGCACGACCCCCAAGTTTTGCTGCTGGACGAACCTCTCAGCGGACTCGATCCACGAGCTCGGATTGAAATGCGAAACTTGCTGCGACGATTAGGACAAACCGGAAAAACAATCATCGTCTCCAGTCACATCCTGCCCGAACTAGCCGATGTCTGCAACAAAATCGGCATCATCGATCGCGGCGTGATGAGTTTTTCCGACGAAGTGACGGAAGTCATTCGCAAGGTCCGTGATCGAATCATTCTGCATATTGGCGTCGCCGATGAAACCGATCGAGCCCTAAAGTTTTTGGATAGCCACCAAGATGTTGATGCAGCTACCCTTGGCGATGGCTTTCTGTCGGCAACGCTCAAAAAAGAAATCACCAACTACGATCACCTGCCAACTGAATTAATCGGCGAAGGCTTTCGCTTGAACCTGTTCCAAGAAGAAGAAGTCAATCTTGAATCCGCGTTCATGGCGTTAACCAAAGGCACCGGCCAAAACTTCTAGACCGTCTCGCCCCCTAGAACGTCATCACCGCGTCGAATCCGATAATCGGCTGCCCCGGCGAAACGGCAAGCGCGCCCCAATCGAAACGCAGTTCCGGTCGCAAAATCAAATTCGAGTTAACCCGATAGTTACTGCCCACGGTGAAGTTGTAAGTTGATCGAGTCGGCCCGCCGAAGGGCAAATCACTTTTCCACCACTCAAGACGAGCCCCCAGTGCCAAGCATTCGGTAACATCGCGGAACAGGTACTGGACAATCCCGAACTCTTGGTTGTTGCCCAAATTTAACGTGTCAAACTGCAGCACGTATTGGACCGCATCAGTCAGCCGAACCTCGGCAACGTTGGACGACATGATTCCGACGCCACGAAAACCGGTATCCCCCATCGACGTCATCGATGTCAGATTAATAAAGTCACCTATCTGCCGGCGACGCCCAAAAATCAAGTTACCACCGCTGTTGCTGTCGAAACCCGTATCCCAACCCGCGGTCGCACCAATCAGGTAGCTATCGCCGTTGGCAATCGTTCGCTCTGCCAATACTCCCGACAAGGTAAAGGGCTCTGTGTTGAATCTTGTGAAGCTACGACTGTAGAAAAAATTTCCCGTTGCCCCCAAGGTCTCGTAGCCAAAAGGCGAGAAAAATTTTCCAAGCTTGATATCCCAATCTTGATTCGCCACTTGCAAGTAAGCCTGTGGAAGCGCCCAGCCGTACGAACCGTTGTCCCACGAATTGTCCCAACCGCTGGGAGCTCCTGTCGGCGCGTTGCCGAATGCTTGAAAATCTTGAGCGTCAATTCCATAAAGTATGTCGGCCCGGTATCCCGTATTCCAGTCACCGCATCGATCCGCCGCTTTGTCAGCGAAGAGCCACAACTGATGAATGTTGGCTTCGCCTTTTCGATTGTTTAGCAGCGGATTGTTTCGATTGTGATAACCGCCGCTCAACCAACCGCCGACTTGCAAACCATTGCCAGTCTCGCCAAAAAGTTTTCGCTCGCATCCAAGATTGCACCATGATCGCCGCGGCGGCTTTTGACAGTAGTCGGTCTCAGCTTCATCGGCATCATCGGCCACAACCGGGGCCGCCGAAGGTGCTTGAACTGATTCGGTCGTCGGCGGGATGACGGTTTCAGGTTGATAAGTCGCCACAGGATCTGGAACGGTTTGAATGTCGCTGGTAAGCGAGTTCGCTGGCGAACTGGTGTTCGCTGGCGAACCGAGACCTGCTGGCGAACCCGGACCTGCTTGCACAGTGCCTTTTGCTGCAGACACGACGTCCGAAACAGACGACGGTGCACCTGC
>CAZROJ010000016.1:0-1603 GCA_964601665.1 uncultured Pirellulaceae bacterium | reverse complement strand
GCACAGTGCCTTTTGCTGCAGACACGACGTCCGAAACAGACGACGGTGCACCTGCACCTTTCAGCGGCACAACGTCCGCCCCGACGGCTTGCTGCTGCGCGACAACGGCGACCGGTCGCCCCACCGAGTTCGTGGCCGGCGCATCGTAACGCCAAGGGTATTGTTGCGCGTCTGCTTGACCGGCAAGCGCAAGTGTCACTTGCAAAACAGAGGCGACGATTGCGAATTGAATTTTATTCATGAGATCCTTGCGACTTTCACTGCGAATTGACGCAGACTCGCCGCTCATTTCAATAAGAAGTAAGGCACGGCAATACACGGGTTCTTGTCGAACCTAACGCTTCTTCAAAAAAATCGAGTCGATGCAGATATTAGGCACCTAAGCATCAGATCGGATATTCGGGTTGTAGAGCCACAAACCGCACTTCAGATTGACAGTCAATCTAGGTGGGAAAAGGCAAACGGTATGGCAAAGTTTGTTGCCTGTAGGGATGCCGCGCTGTTTATCGACGACTTTTCCACCTCTCCGGCATGAACTGGCCAAAATTGTTTTCCAGCGAAGGGGTCCGGCATGACTGGACTTTGAAGAAATGGCGAAGTTTCACGGCTGTTTCTTTTGTTCAGAGTCGCTTGCTCAAAAGCGGATACGAACTTCGTTTTTCACCTTCAATCAAAAATCAACTCGGGTAACTTGTGGCCACCGCCAAGCAGTCCACGTTGATTGTTTGGCATTCCTAAAACAAGCTCACGCTAATCGGAACAGGATGCCCATGCCTAACGAAACTCCAACTCTCCCCGCAGCCGAACAAATCGCAATCAGCGAGAAAACGACATCTGAATCAAAACCATTTGTCGGCAAATGGAACACGCTGATTTCAACGACCAACTGGGAGAAAGGGCAGATCATTTGCCAATGGCGGAAACAACTGGAAGTCGAAGGCGTCAATAACTCCGAGTACTCCGACGAAGCGTGGAGCCAACTCGTCGGCGGCGTGACGCCCCAACATGTCGGTCGATTGCGCCGGTGCTACGATCGCTTTGGCCATGTCTACGAATCGTACGAAGGCGTTTTTTGGAGTCACTTTTATGCGGCCCTCGATTGGGACGACGCCGAAATGTGGCTTGAAGGGGCCGTCCAAAACAAGTGGTCAGTTTCTAGCATGCGAAAGCAACGCTGGGAAACTTTAGGCAAGGCTGGCGATGAACCTAAGTCCGAAGTGGTCGCGACGGAGATCAACGAAGAGACGCAGTCGTTGTCATTGTCCGAACGCCCCCGCAATAACGATCGCGACTACGTTGAAGGCCCTGTCCATGAAGGCCCCGACTGGGGTGACGAAGAAAACGGAAACGCGGCCGGCAAAACTTCAACTAGCTTGGACACCGGCGACGCCCAAGGTGAAGGCGAAACCGTGGCCGTTGAATCCCCTGTCGCCAAACCACATGCAATCCGCCCCTTTGAATCTTTCGACAGCTTGCCAGACGACGTAATGGATGCGGCGAACGCTTTCAAAGTCGCCATCATTCGATACAAAGCGACTCAGTGGGACGAATGCTCAAAAGACGATCTGCTGGGCATGCTGGACGCGTTAAAACAACTTGCAAC
>CAZROJ010000015.1:33305-35601 GCA_964601665.1 uncultured Pirellulaceae bacterium | reverse complement strand
CCTTGCTGTGCACCTGCTCCGGCTCCTGCACCTTGCTGTGCACCTGCTCCAGCACCGGTAACTTGCTGTGCACCCGCTCCTGCTCCAGCACCTTGTTGTGCACCGGCTCCTGTTTGTTGCCAGCCAAAGCCACGTTGCTGCAAGCCACGTCGCACACGCTGCTGCAAGCCACGCCTTTGCGATCGCATCAAGGCTCGTTTTGCAGCTCGTTCGTCTCGTTGCTGCAGCTAGTTTAACTTTGGCGAATCGCTTCGCCAAAGTTAATCAAATCAAAAAACCGGAACACGCCGAATCTCGGCGGTTCCGGTTTTTTTTGGCAACGCTTCGCGGTCACGGGCGCGTGTGGTTGCAGAGTTTGCCTTTCACGCGTTTGGCGAGTCGAAGCTACGCGAATTCGCAATCGTTGCAAACATCAGCGGTAGAAATTCAACTGCCGATCCCCTTAAACGGGAGCTTCGTCCATTTCGCGAATGGCCGATAGGTACAACAGCGTTTTGGAGTGCGGCGATTTGATTTCGGATTGTTTCGAAGCCGCCGAAATGACATCGCGTCGACTGATTTGCCCAACCAAAATGCCATCTCGCAAAACTGGCAGGCGTCGCCGCGGCGTGATCAAAAAGACATTGGCGATCGTCAACAATCCCGTATCCTCGTTCACGGTTTGCGGATCCAAGTCCATAAACGCACTAATCTTGTTGGTCGGCAGGCCTTCGTAAGCCGCATCGATCACGACCTGCATCGAGCACTTTTCCGAAAACACTCCCAGCAGTCGGCCAGTCTTGTCGACCACCGGAGCCCCGGAGATTTTGTTTTTGACCAGCGTCTTGATCCCTTCGAATACGTCCGTTGTCGGGTCCAGCGTTACCAGACGCGTTCGCATCACGTCTTTGGCAACCAACCCTGCAATGTCTTTTCCCACAGCACTACTCCAGTAAAAACTTGAATAACGTCGTCGTTCATTGACAGGCGGTTAAGAATGTTGCTCGACCAAGGCCTGAGTCTGAATCAATCGTAGCTTTGGTTAGAAAAGATTCTTTTTCGGCCGACCGTCTACGCTGATTTTACAGTCGGAGAATTCGATTAAAAGGAAATTATGTTCGAAATTGCTCGGTTGGAAACTTCGTGACAGATTTCACAATGATCGTCCGACGCGCAGGACTTTTTTGCGGCTCGCAATCAAAAAATAAATTTTGCGGCGCGGCAACTCGTGGCGTTTGTCTTATCGAAAAGCTTTTCTCATCAGCAGTATTGAAATCAGCACAAAGGGTCTTGGGCAACCGGAAATGCCGCGATTGAACTTTGGGCTGGCAAGGCCGGTTATTTTGCCCGCGAACGATACCTTTTCCAAAAAACCGTCTTAATCGGCCCGAAAAAGTTTGTTGATTCCCGTGATTTTGACTTTCTGGCAAAAACTACTAGCAAGTTTCTTTGCGGACCACATGTTTACCAGTGCGGTAGAGTGGCGGGCTCTTCACATTGATTTCCCTTAACCATCATTTATATGTCCTCTGCAAAAATTATGGTCGTCGACGATAGCGTCACGACACGTTTATCCCTCAAGCGAATATTTACAGCTGCGGGCTTGGAAGTCGGAGAAGCCGACAACGGTTTGCGAGCACTTGAGTTATTGGACGACACATTCGACTTGATGGTTCTGGACGTCAACATGCCAGAATTGGATGGGTACGGCGTCTGCGAAAGCATTCGACAACGTGGTCCTCAGTACGCCGACTTTCCAATTTTGTTTTTGACCAGCCTAGAAACTCACGCGATGGAGTTGCTGGGAAATGAGTTCGGAGCCTACTTGAAAAAGCCATTTGACCCAACCATTTTGCTTGACAAAGTCGAGGAACTGTTGTCCTCGAAGTCAACGCCGTCCAACCAATAACAACGCAAGAGTGAACCGTGTCGGATCAAAAAGCTTGTCCTACCAAATTCGTAAACGTTGACCTCGACCAATGGCGGCGTGACATTAACACGTTCGCGTCGACGACTCACGAGGCGTTGGCGGCGATTGTTGACGAAATTTCAAACACGGTTGGCGGGCAAGTTAATCCAGAAAAAAACAAAACACGAATCGGATCAAGAACGAACACTCGATCGTTAAAGACTTTTCTGCCGTCAACAGAAACAGACGCGAAAGCCCGTGAAAGCAAAAAGCCCGATGCCAACTCCAGTCGCGAGGATCGTTTGGCAAACCTAAAAGAACGACTGGCAATCCGAATGGCCCAAGCAAAGACCAACTAGCCAACCAGACAACTGATTCGGTCAACGCACAACCCAACCCAACGCACAA
>CAZROJ010000015.1:0-33205 GCA_964601665.1 uncultured Pirellulaceae bacterium | reverse complement strand
CACAATTCCTACTCGATACGATTTTACTCACTCGCTCGCTCACGTTTACTTACTCAGCACCCAGCCACACACTCAGCACGCACGTTTCCATTTAACACTTAAACAATGAATCAACTTACTCTCGATAACTCCGAACGCTACTGTGTGTTCCAGTGCGCCGACCGATGGTACGGCATTCCAGCGCTGGCAGTGCGTAGCATCGTGCCGGCACCGCCGATCACTCCCTCTCCCTACAGTGATCCAATTCTCGACGGCGTCGTTCATCTTCAGAACGAATTTTTGCCCGTCGTCAACCTGCGTGCGTTGACTGAAATCCAATACGAAACCGAATCTGAAACCGACCAACAGCTCGCCGTGTTGATTGGCCCTCAAGGAAGCTGGGGATTGCTGATCGATCGAGCCGACTCGCTGGCGTCCCTGGAAGTGTCGCTCTCGGAAGTTTCAAACCAGCAGGATCGTTGGGCACAGGCAGTCTTTGGGTCGGCTTCATACAAAAACCAGATCCTCCAGATTTTGGACCCGGACGCGTTGTACCAATACGCCGAATCGCTGATCGGCGGTTTCTGGCAAAGCAATTCTTCACCAATGATGACATACAGTCGCTAGGTTATTTCAATGCGTACCATTCACTTTTTGATAATTCAGAGCGTCATTTGCTTGGCAGCCGGAACCGCGGTCGGTTTTGCGTTTTCGCTGTCGGGTACCGGACTGCAAATTGGCGTTGCTGCCGTTGGGCTGGTTTTGGGCTGTGGCGCAACGGCTTGGGGCTGCTTGAAGTTGGGCAAGGTGCACAAATTCTTGGCTTCGGATGTCAACGGAAAGGCTGGCAGTGGTTTCAAAGAGTTTGATGAGATCAAGATTCTGCAAAGTGAAAAGCTAAAACGGGTCAAGCAAGAGTCCTTGACGACCATCGACGAATTAGACGAAATGAAAGCCCTGTTGCAGCACATCGACCGCCGCAGCAACGACTTTGACCGCGACGGAAATCCGCTGCGTGTGGCTGACAGGTTACGAGGTATCTTGCGGGGCTACAGCAGTACTTTGGGCACCGATGTCCAGCAGGCAACCTCTTGCGGTCACGAACTAAAACGGGCCGTGGCTGAATTGGTCGAAGGTTCGGAAACCCAGTACGACCTGTTCAGTCAAGTGACCGAGCAAATCGAAGAACTTTCCGGACATCTTGTTGAAGTATGTGACAGCGCCGCGCTGACTCTGGAGACATCGGGGCAAGTTCGTGAATCGGTTGAAGCAGGCATGGATCGATTTAAACAACTTCAAGAGCAGGTGAAATCGATCCGCCAACAGTCCGCCGCTCGCGAGCGAAAAATTAAATCACTCGGCCAGCACGCAAAGGATATTGAGTCGATCGTGCAAACCATCGGATCCATTTCTTCTCGAACCGACCTGCTGGCTCTCAATGCCTCAATCGAATCAGTGCGAGCCGGCGAACACGGTCGAGGATTTGCTGTGGTGGCCGAAGAGGTACGAGCCCTTGCCGAACAGAGCGCTCAAGCCGTCTTAGATATTTCTAGTCGTATCGAAGTGATTCAAAAAGAAACTCACCGATCCGAGTCAAATGCCGAAGACGAAAACAAACAAGTTCAGAATGTTTTGAAATCGGTCAACCAAACGCTGGAATCGATGAACGAAATCCTCTCGTCTGCCAATGAATCAGCCGATGGGGTCAATCTCATTTCGACCAATGCCAATCGCCAGTTGGAAATCACGCACCAATTGGTGGCCGCGATCGAACAAGGGACAGAGTGTTCCCAACGAAATCGCAGCCGCGCCGAAGGCGCAAGTTGGACCGCCAAAACTCTTGGCGAAGTCAGCGACAGCATTGAAAAGTCGATGAATATTTTCAAGTTCGCCAAACCAGCTGGCGTGCCTGGGCATCTGTCCAATGGCCAAATCGATTATGAGTCTTCCGTCGCAGCAGAAGTCTAATCGATCACTGATTTTGGAAACTTGGCACGCTCTTGGCTAACCAGTCACATGAAAAAAACAAAGAAAAAATCGAAACCGACCTCGAATAACCGACTCGATTCGGTTCGCGAAAAACTATCGGCGGAATCCGTCGATGGCCCGGAACTGATCGCCGTTTCCAATCAATTATCCAAAATTAGTTGCGGCGACGAAGAGACTTTGTGCGAGACGTTCAGGCGCGGGGCAAAGCTTTTGGCTGTCGTTTCCGAACTGGCGGCCAACTGGGATGAAGCCGCCGGTGACAACGCTACCGATCGCGGCGAGCTGATCGCGTTTCTTCAAGATGGCGTCATGGTTTTGGATGATGCCCTGAGCACCGGTCAATGCGAACAAGAGATCCAAGAATTGATCGAACTGGCCAATGACAACTGGTCTGATTACTTGTCTTTATTTGACGATACAGGGTTTGGCAGCGAATCCAATCCAACAGACTGGCAGGCTGTCGATCCATCTGGCTCTCAAGAGGATATTCCCGACAGCGGGCAAATCGCGATGATGCTGCAGGCATTGTCTGGCGATGCGGAAAACGACACCCCGTCGCCAAAAAACGAAGCCTCGAAACCTGCCGCAAAGCAGACGTCGCTTGAAAAGAATTCAGCCAAAGATTTTATCCCGCAGCCGCCAGCAGGTGCCGATGTTGCCGCGGCCCAGGCGTTGGCTGATGACCCAGAGATGCTTGAGGCGTATCTGGACGATGCCTTGCGATGCGTCGCTTCCATGGAACAGGCTTCCATGCAAGTGGAACAAGATCCGAGTGATCGTGAACCAATCCAGCAATTTTGCCGCGAACTCCATACGCTCAAAGGAGCATCGGCAACCGTTGGGCTGGCTGAACTGGCCGCCTACTTGCACGATCTCGAATCGAGCCTTGAATCAATCTTCGACGACGAAACGGCTGACGTTGATGACGACCAGCTATTCGCGGCGGTCGACCAAGTGCGCAGCCTCGTTGAATCGCTCCAGCCGCAACCCAATAACGCTCCGGCGACTGGCGATTCGCCAAATTCGATCTCGCAACCATCACAAGATTATTCAGGCTTCGCCGCGACCGACGACGCATCGATTCGAATCCGAGCTTCGAAGCTTGACCGGTTGATGGATATGTTGGCGGAGCTAGTCGTTTTGCGAAACCACCAAGAAAGCGACGTCAGCGACTTCGATGAACTCAATGAAGAACTAACGCGTTGTTCGGCCCGAATCAGCGTTGCGAACGACCGTGGACAAGCGGAACTGTCGACTGACTCGAGCCCACTTCACGCTTTAGAGCTTGGTCAGTCTTCTGTCGTGTTGTCAGAAGTTTCAAAAGACATCGCTGCCGTTTCACAAGGATTGCGAGACCTACAAAAGCCGATCGCACAAAATAGTGCTTCGATTTCTCACTTCATTCGCGACTTCCGACAGGAGTTAATGCAGCTTCGTCGTGTACCTGTTTCTAGCATGTTCACGCGTCTACAAAGGGCCGCACGAGATGCGGCTAAGTCGGAGGACAAAAAGGTTCGCGTTGAATTGATCGGCGAAAACGCAGGCCTCGAACAAGAGATCCAGGAACGGCTTTACGAATCACTTTTACACGTTGTCCGAAACTCGGTTAGCCATGGAATTGAATTGGAGTCGCAGCGGGTCAAACTAGGCAAAGATTCAATCGGCACGATTACGCTCGAAGCGACTTCGAATGCTCAGCTGCTGATTATCGAAGTACGCGACGACGGCGGCGGAATTGATTTTGATGCCGTTCGCAAACGCGCGACCGAAAAAGGCCTGATTGCCGCGGGCCAAGAAATGAATCAAAACCAGCTTGGCAAACTCATTTTCCACCCGGGTTTTTCGACTCGAGAGACTGCGTCGGCAGTTTCAGGCCGCGGCGTAGGAATGGACATTGTCGCGACAACAATCGGCCAGCTCAAAGGGCGAATTGAAGTCGATTCCGAACGGAAGCTCGGCACCACCATCCGTATCTTGATTCCGCTGAAATCCGGAATCGAACACGTGATGGTATTTCGCAGCGGCCAACAACTGTTTGCGTTGCCCATGCAAGCCGTATCGTCGGCCAAACGAGAAACCACCAAAAACGGAATCGCGATGGCTCAGCTGTTCGGCACCGAACACAAGCCCGCTGGCGACAGCGGCCAGATACTTCAGATTAGACGTTCCAGGCTTCAGCCAAACGCAGCCAACAAAACTTTAGACCTGGTTGTTGACGAACTGCTGGGCCCCGAAGAGGTCGTCGTTCGCAAGCTGCCAAACTTGTTGCGGCAGCATCCGTTTTTTGACGGCATCACGCTATCGGGTTCGGGCAAGAAGGTATTGCTACTGGACGCCGAACGATTGGCAGACCATTGCGAAACGGTTCAGGCAGCGGAATGCGATCCAGTGGAGGCGAACGAGTCTGATTCGGATCAGAAAGTTGCCTTGGTCGTGGATGATTCTTTGACAGCGCGACGAGCGTTATCGAAGGTCTTGCGAAAATTCGGTTTTCACGTGACCGAAGCTGGAGATGGTGAAAAAGCGGTGGAACTATTACGAAAGCAAACGTTCGATGTGGTGTTGACCGACTTGGACATGCCTCGCATGGGCGGGCTGGAATTATTGTCGGACATGCAGAGCGGCAACTATTGCGACGCGCCAAAAATTGTGGTCAGTAGCCGCAACGAGCAAACTTTCAAAGAACAGGCGTTAGAAGCTGGCGCTGACGAATACATTACCAAACCCATTTCAAATGCTTCCATTGAGCAGTTGCTAGTTAGCCTAGAGCTTGCCGATAGCGCAAAAGGACAAACACAATGAGCGAACAAAAAATCTTGGTCATCGACGACAGCAAAACGATTCGCCGTCTTTGCGATAGCGAGTTGAGCGCTGCGGGTTACGTTGTGCTGCTTGCGCCCACCGCCGAAGAAGGCGTCGATGCCGCGGCAACGCAAGCTCCCGACTTGATCATCTTGGACCACCAACTTCCCGGCACGACCGGCTATGAAGTCTGCGTGCAACTGCTGGCAAATCCAGAAACCGCAAAAATACCAGTCGTGGCAAGTTCGACTTTGCGAAAGAAGGCTTACGCTGAATACGTCGACTGCGATAACGTTGTCGACATGCTGCCCAAGCCGTACTCGCCCGATGCCCTTATCGCGACGGTCGAAAACGCACTGAATACTGCTGCCATGGTAGTGCAGTCGCAGTACGAAGGCTCGGCGGTGCCCGAAGTTATCAATGAACTGGGCGAGGCCTCGATCGCCGGTGAATTCGGTTGCTTCGGACTTCGCGAAATTATCGACTTACTGAACAATGGCTCGAAAACGGGAAGCCTGGAAGTCGAAATCGAAAGAGCTCGCGTTTTTGTGTTTGTATCCAACGGGCGAATTCAAGCGATCACGGCTTCCGGCATTTCGCCCGAAACGATCGCCCAGCAAATGCCCGAAGCGTTGTCCGAACTGGCTCCCATCATCAAATTCACGCTCGCCGGTCGCAAAGGATCTGAAATTAATGGCCTGGTCGAACTGTTGAACAACAAGGTGTTGGATCCGCGTCTGTTGAAAAAATTGTTGCGTCTTCAAGCGGCGATTCTGCTGCGAACGTGCTTTGCAAGCAAATTGAAATCGTTCCGATTTAATCAAAGCGACGCCCTGCCGACTTTGTTTGAAAAGCTGCCACTCGAAGGCAGTTTACTGGGCTTGGTTGTCGAAGGGTGCTTGATTTGCGACGTCGACGAGGTTCCCCATTTTGCAGAAAACGTCGGTTTCGTTCGTCGTACGCTGCGTGGCCAAAACCTTGACCGAGCTGGACTTTCCAGCCGACACATGCGTCTGATGAATGTCGTGGCCGAGCCGGTTTCGGTATCACAGATTGCTTCGCAGTTGGGGTGGTCCGACGAAGAAGTTCGCCGCGTTGCCGCCGGTTTTGAAATGGCTGAATTGATCGAGCAAACCGAGGCTTCGACTGCCATACGAGTGTTCGGTGTCGTCAGTGATACCACCATCGCGACTCATGTCAGCGGGTTCTTCCAGGCCAACAGCGAACGAATCAATGGACGCGTCGTTCGCGATCTCCTGGCGTTGCGTTTGTTGCTCCGTCGGGCACGTCCAGATGTTTTGGTGCTTCAATCTTCTGACGACATCGTTGAATTTTTAAACGAAAACCAGAGCGAATTGTCTCATGTCAAAGTTGTCGGCGTCGGCGTGACCAACGCGACGGGGGATGAGCCATTCGACGTGGTGATCGAAGGCGACTGCACATTGCAACAGCTTGCCGACACGTTCGGTCATTTGGCCCAGCAAACGACTCCCGCCGCGATGACCTTGGTCGAAACTTCTGCCTCAACCCAAACCACGGAAGTCTAATCATGTCCGAAGATTCACGATTAAAAGATGTTGATCTTGAAACCCCTGCCTACCTAATCGTGGCCGGGCCCAATTCCAAACCAGACGTGGCGACACTCACGTCAGGCTCCAGCGTTTTCGTTGGCTCAGGTTCAAACTGCAAAATTGAACTGGTCGACGATCGAGTCAGCCAAATTCAGTGCATGCTGTGGCTCGAAGGCAATAACGTCCTTAAAGTTCAAGACTGGAATACGGGTACAACGTTTTTAAACGACGCTGCCGTGACGGACGAAATCCAAATGCAATCCGGCGATGTTCTGACCGTTGGCAGCCATCGCTTGACGGCTGTTTTGGACAAGGAATTTCATTTTGGCATTGCGGTTGAATTACTCAATGGCGACCCAAGCGAACCCTGGCAACAACAAGCCAGCGCCGATTTGGAATCGGCCGGCTCGATCGCTGACCCGGAACCGGGAGCGGCGATTGAAACCGTCGCTGTTGATGAATCTTCGTTCACGGCGATTGAATCACCTGAGTTTTCGACCACCTTGCCGGTCGAAGCTCCAGCGGTTTTGAAAGATAAGAACGCTTTTGCTTACGACATCGATGCGGACATAGACGATGATGAAACAGCTGGTGAATTGGATTTTAGTTTCAATTTGGCGGTCGATGAGTTTTCCAGTTCGACCAACGAATTAAAAGGCGTTCAAGATAACGATGAACTCGCGATGATGCGCATGGAACTTGAACAGCTACAATACGAACTGCTGGATCGAGATTCAAAAATCCAAAGGCTACAGGAAGCTCAAACGCAATCGCGCGGCGAAGAATCGCTCAGCGAAACCGAGACGCTTAAGCTGGTCACACGGCTGGAAGATCTATTAGAAGAATTAAAGTCCTCGGACGCACGTATCAACGGTTTGGAGGAACTGCTGAGAGTTTCGGATCATGCAACCGAGGCCGAAAAAGAAGAACGTCAGCAGCTCGAACAATGGGTCACCGAGATTGAACAGCGCGTCGGCCAACGCGAAGCAGAAGCCCAAGCTGAAATCGGCCGTCTTTCGAAACGACTTCAAGACGCCAAAGAAGAATCGGAACATTCGGCGACTCAGCTTCAATCGCTGGCAACCCGCGGCGAAGACGTTTCGGCCGACCAACGTGCGGCCGTTACAGCCTTGGCGGAACAGGTCGAACTGTTACGAGGAAAACTTCGCGAGGCCCGCGAGGAGAACCAAGAACTGCATCAACGAGCGACTGTCGCCGACAGTGAAGAAGATTTGCCGGCGAAACTGAAGGAAACAACCGACGAACTGGTTCGCCTGAAAGTTGAGATGTCTCGCGAACGCGCTGAGACGGCTCGTCGCCATGCCGAGCTGGAGGGCATTCGGGACGAACTCGAAGACCGCCTGAAAAACGCGCGAGTCGTCGATCCTGGCGATACTCGCATTCGCACGATGCGAGAACATTTGCGAGAAATTCATGCTCGCGAGGAAGCCGAAAAAGCAGACAACCGAACGGGTGGTCTGGGCGGACGAATTGCCAACCTGTTGACACGGCTTCGATAGGAAAAAAGGAGAACGAACGATGGTTACCACACCTGCGGACAATCAGATCGCTCAGCCCAGCGGCAGTACAGCACCTGAAACGGAAAACTCGCGAGACCAGATGCTCGTCGACATCCGTTCCGGGCGCAGGCTTGACCGGATCGTGGCCAGCATTCAAAACTTTTTGGAAATGCAAGTATCACGCGTTGAAGATACGATCTCGCAATGTGAGGCGGCTGTCGAAAATGATATTCGCATTCAAGAACGCATGGCGAAGTTTGAAAAAGAAAAAAGAGCGTGGGACGAAAGTCGCAAGCAAGAAATCGCTCGATTGTCGCAAGCCAGCGATGAACTTGCCAAAGCCTGGGAAAAGCTGGAAACCGAGCGTCGTCAATTTCTCGATTTAAAAACAAACAGGTAAACAGGTCATGCGACTTCAACAAATACTCGTCGAAGCGACCGACTTTACAAGCCCCAACGGCAACCAAATTGTCGCTCGATCAGCCAACATCGACGAAGGCATAACAAAAAAGATGGCGGCGTGGGCTACGGTTCGAGCGGGCCTGTTGCCGCGTCAATTGACTGCCACCTTTTTTGCCAGTTTCAGCAAGCGATACAGTCTGCTCGGCCGAAGTTTTGCCGGCGGCTACGACCCGCATGGCGATCGAGCTCTCTATTCACAATTGGTGCTGTTGAATGCCGCGAATCTGCGTGCGTTTGAAAATAACGCTGTTTTGATCGCCCGGGTATTGAATTCGTCGGGTGCGTGGATGCTGAGTTCGGAATTGCCGGATGAACTTCCCGAAATAGAAATGCCAAACGGAACGATTAACTCGTTTGCTTATTCCGACTGCGGCGATAACCGCGAACATATTTTGAAATCGATGGCACTGCACGACCGAATTGGATTCACCGACGCGACCGAGCCGCTGGCTTTTATGGGAGCGTTTCTGAATTCCTTGGACCTGCAAGAAAGAGCCAAAATTGGTTTCTCGATCGGACGCCGATTCTTCGAAGAGGCCCCCTTCAATATCAGTTTCTATCCTGGCGGGGATTTGCGACTGGAACAAGAACTGACCCAACGACAGGTTTATCCGATTCGCCTGCGAACGTCCGGTAACCATCGCTTGGCGGAAGTTTGAATTCTCGCGGGCCGACAAACAACATCACTCGCGACTCTAAATCGCAAGCGAGCTCGGGATACGATCGCAGTGCCGCTTTGCCGATTTCTACCACGCTGGCCAGCAGTTGGCAGGCGTTAACGACAAAAAGCGACCATCGAATTGGGTCGCTTGTTGTTTGATTCCTGCTTCGCATGTTGCACTGCATTCGTCGCACTGCTCAACGCCAATCTGGCTTGACTGCCGCCTGCCCGGTCAAAGTGATCGAGGGCATTTTCGTGCGACCGAACGGTGCCCGAAAATTGCCAATTTGTTCGTCGCAGAAGACGGCATCTCCAAACGCCCAGCAAGCGTTTTACCAATCGAGTTTTGAAAATTAAATTGGTTCATAATTGCGTTTGATGAGTTGCAGTGGTGGTGATCGAATTTTTCGTTCGCCGAATTGAATGCGTTCGGGCGGCAGTGAACCGGCAGTGGCAAGCGGCCTTATGCCTCACGTGACTGGGGCCTCCTGCCGCAGATTGCCCACGGCTGTCAGCAAGTCGTTTATTGGTCCCAGGCAAGCTGGTCGAAAGCTATGATCGATTATGAATAAGTCGCGAGGAGGAAGCGGGGTGAATCTCGATCGGTGCCTTGGCTCGCTTGATCAAGCCGAGCTTGGCTGTATGACGATGCTTCGGTGCGGTTGCGTCATACCGCGCCGCGCATAAAAAAAGCTCCCGGCAACGTAGTTCCAGGGGGGCTTAGAACGTCCGTTAGTCCGAGAGCGATTGGATTAAAACTGGTCATTCACATCCGTGCGAGCGACCAGTAGAGTTTGAAAGATCCTATCACAATCCGCCGCCGCATCCGTGCTTTAGCTTTTTATAATTAACGCTGCCAGAGCAACGTTTCAAATCCCAAACAATGTCCATTTGTGTTTCTTCGATCGTTCGTTTTCGCGTGAGCAACTCGTTCCGATCAATGTTGCGAGCAGGTTATTGAAACTCGAAAAATGGGTCAAGTCGGGTTTGTTGAATTTACTAAAAACTTAAATTTTTCTATCCCGTGAACAATCGCAATTTCAAAACTTACGTTTTTTATTTGGTTTGCGGCCAAAAAAAGAAATCGCCCTAAACTGACACAAGACCAATTCTCTTTGCTGTCATTCTTAAACAACAAGCACCTGAACGAAATGCAAAGCTTAGGCGAAAGGCGATTGAGAAACTAACGGGCCATATGCCCAAGATTCGCAATCGTTGCAAACATCAGCGGTAGAAATTCAACTGCCGATCGCCTTAAGAGCTTATCCGCATCGAGACTCAAACAACCAGTACATCGGCAAAAAAACAAGCAACACAAATCAGCACTGCCGCCGTTTCACAGCATTGCTACGCTGCGATCTTTTGAGGCACGGAAAACGATTGAAGGTATTCAATTGCCTTCTGCAACGGCCGATCTACATGGGGTTTAAGCGGTTTGCCATCGGTTTCCGCGTCGTTTTGGCTTGGCTTCGGGACACTTTCGGCGTCACTGCGAGGCGTTGCCTTATCGCCCTCCGCCAGAGTCTCTACGTCGCGTGAACTACGTTGTTTGAGGTTTTCGATATACTCTTCCGGGCTCATCTCAATCGCAAAACCAACATCCGGCTGGACACCCCAAATTTTCGTTCTAATTGATTCTTCGTCGTTACGATCTATCTGCTTGTCACTGGGTCGCCAGTAGCTGGCCGTTGTTAGCTTCACGAGGCTTTTATTCCTTTGGATCGGGATAACATCCTGAACGGTACCTTTGCCATAACTCTGCTCTCCAATCAAAATCGCCCGACCGTGATCTTGCAGGCAACCGGAAACAATTTCGCTGGCAGACGCCGAGAAACGATCGACCAAAATACAGACTCGCAATTTGGGAGAAACGATCGCTTCGGAAGTCGAATAATACTCTTCCTTGATTTCTTTCTCGCGGCCTCGAATTTTGACGATCGACAGGTCGGCTTCCAGGAACATGTCACAGATCGAAACCGCAACGTCTAAAAGGCCGCCGGGATTGGACCTCAAATCTAAAATCAGCCCCTTGGCCTGGGCGGGCAACGCGTCGAGTGCCTGACGCATTTCGTCAGCCGTTTTTTCACCGAATTGGCTCAGCCGGATATAGCCGATGTTTGGGTGCTCCTTCAGCCGAAAATTCCAACTTCCATCGGGATCGCGGTAGTCACCATGGGCACTCTCGACAGGAATCCTCGCCCGGGTGAGAGTTTTGACAACCGTTTCTTCGCCACGTTTGATTTCAAGTTTGACCGATTCACCGATCGGGCCACGCAGTTTTTCGACCGCTTCTGTCTGAGATTTTTCAGCCGTTGGTTGGCCTTCGATTGAAACAATCACGTCGCCCACATGGATTCCGGCGTCGAAGGCCGGCGTGTTGGGCATCGGGGCCAGTACCATCAGCATATTGGTTTCTGGATCGGTCCCCACGTACATGCCAACACCGCCGAATTCTTGCTGCATATCCTCTCGAAATTCGCGGAAGCCCTGATCAGAAATGAAAGAGGAATGTCGGTCGATCTCTTTGAGCATTCCGTTCATTGCCCCGGCGAATAGCTTTTCGCGCGGCAATTCTTTTAACGCTTCCTCTTCGACCACGTCCATGACCTCGGCAAACAAATTGGCGTAGCGATTTTTGGCAGCGACTGAATAACAAGCCAGCGACACGACCGCAGCTAATAAAATTACCAAAACGTTTCTTGGCGGCATGGGCTTGATCGAGGTTTCGAGTTCAAATGAAAAAAAACGGCGGCACGGCAACCATCCCCGGCCGCCTCGCCGCCATAGCCTAGCAAACCAACGCCCGCTCGGTCAAACTAGGGTCCGGGTTGTTCGCTAAATCTGACTCATTCCCGCACCAAAGTTACGCCACGATGCAACTACGTCTTGAAAGCCGGTCAGTCGAGCAAACCGTTGATATCGGCCAACAGATTGGCCGGCTCCTTGAACCAGGGACCGTGATCGGGCTTGATGGAACACTTGGCGCTGGGAAGACGCACTTGGTTCAAGGGATCGCGTCGGGGCTTGGGGTACCGCTCGGGTCGGTGGTGAGTCCGACGTACACGATCTGCATTCCCTACGAAGCAAGGCTGCCGCTGCTGCACTTGGATGCCTACCGCATCAAATCGCCTGAAGAAGTTGACGAACTTGGCTTGGACGAAGCCGTCGATCAAGGGGTCGTTTTGATCGCGGAGTGGGCGACTCGAATTGAAAATGTGCTGCCCGATATCGATTTGAGAATTCACATTCGGCAAACAAGTGAGACGACTCGTGAACTGATCTTTCGGGCGGCTCAGTTGGCCGGCCCTGCCCCACAGCAGGCGGTCGGCACCAAGTTGATCGCGGCCTTGACGCCGAAAAACTAGATCGGCTGCGGCTGACGGTCGCTTGAAAATTCAAGCCTCCCGAGCGACTTTGCCGGGGCCGCTCGCCATCGGTCTACGGTTTTGACCCATTTTTGATGGAATTGTCCCCATTTTGCCAATTCCTGACCGTTAAAATCGCTTTGGCAAGTTGATTCAAAAGAGTTCCAAATTAGCCTCTACGGTTGGCGGAATGCTGGCGCTCGCGAGAAAACTCGACCGAGCCCCAATCAACCGGCATTCCAATTCGTACATCTTTTAAACACTGCGACTTTGATGAAGCTGCGACGACTGATCCAAACAGCAATATTGCTGATCGGCTGCACTTGCGCGATAAGTGCGGTCGCTCAGATGTCGCAGAGTGCGCCGCTGCGGCTCCAACAGGATATTCTGGACCAATTACGATCTCCCTCGCCGCCCGACCAGATGCAGGGCTCGCCCCCGACCACCACCTCAGGCCAGCGACGCACCGCTCAAGCACTCGACCTGTCTCGCTTACCCGCCGAGCCGATTTCTCGGCCTGCCAACCCTTCCAGCAATTCTCGTACGCCCCGCCAAGAATTTTTTCTGCCGACCAATGGGACCGCGCGGCCGTTACCAACACGATCGAGAATCCAAACTCGCAAGCCCGCGATGGCACCCTTTGTTTATCAGGCAAATCCCAGCCAGCTGAACGCGAACCAATCAAGTCAATTTGACTTGCCTAATCCGGGCCCAATCAACTCGCGGCAAGCCCGACCATCGAACGACCAATCTGGAACTGGGTTTACGCCAGCCCCTTCGATGATGAACAACACCTTGCCAAGCGGCCTGCCCAATGGCTTCCGGCAGCCATCCCTCGCTTTGCCGAACGGAAACAATTGGATACCAACCCCAGCGCAAAACTTTTCCGCCGAACATGCTAACGGCTGTTCTTGCGGTTGCCAGCCGACCTGTACGACTCAGACGATCATGGTTCCGTGCTGGGAAACCCGCTACGTCAATTCAATGCAGACGCGTTACCGCCCCGAAATTCGCCAACGAAAGTTTCGCAAGCTGTACACCGTCTACGACGACGTCCCGAAACTTGAAACCTACACCGTCAAAGTCCCCGAGCCCCGGACGCGAACCTACACCGTCAACGTTCCTCGCGAATACCAAGAATCCAAACAAGAAAACTACACCGTGATGGTGGCCAAACCGGAACAACGCGAAGTAACCGTCAGCCGCACGGAAACATTCGACGTCCCCGTCGTGACGCCCTACACGGTCATGGTGCCGGAAAAAAAACAGTACCAAGAAACCAGCTACAAGGTCGTCAAGGATCGCATGCCGGTTCAAAAAAAGTACGTGGAAAACGTTACCAAAACACGCAAGCGAATGGTCACTACCTACGAAAA
Organism: uncultured Pirellulaceae bacterium; assembly: GCA_964601665.1. Classification (GTDB taxonomy): domain Bacteria; phylum Planctomycetota; class Planctomycetia; order Pirellulales; family Pirellulaceae; genus Mariniblastus. The sequence goes on along the minus strand of CAZROJ010000015.1, from coordinate 19,480 downwards.
ACGTCCGTTCACCAAAAAGGTTCGCAAGCCGGTCGTCAGCATGGTCACCGAAACTCGTAAACGCCCCAAGGTTCGCTACACCACGAAAACCGAAAAGATTAACTACACTCAGCCGGAAGTTTTTTACGTCGACAAAATTCTCAAGCGTCAAGTGACTCGGTATAGGCTGCAGCCACGTCGCGTCAATTTCACCGAAAAGTCGGTCGTCTACGAGCCAAAATCGACGTTTTACAAGGCCATCGAAACTGACCAAGCGATGACGCCTTTCACTCAGGAAATCGAATACAGCATCGCGGCACCCTACACCGAAAAAATTCAAGAGACTTACTACGTCAACGAGCCCTTTGTCGAAGAAGTGATCAAGACGTTCCCGACAAAAGTTCAAGTCGAACGCACGGTCAACAAAACGTACGAAGTCAAACTGCCCGAAACGACACACATCAGCCAACCCTTCACCGTCCGTGTTCCCTACGAAACGATGGAGACCAAGTACCGCACGGTGACCAGGCAAGTCCCCGTCACTAAGTACCGCACGATCACTCGTGACCTTGGCCGCTGGGAACGCCGACAGACCACCTGTCCAACTTGCCAAGTGCACCAAGACGGCTGCGGTTGCACGACCTGTTCGGTGGGCTCACAAACGACCGCTCGGAACGTTTGGATCCCTCGCGTCGTTTCGCAGCGAATCCCCTACACGGATTACCGAGACGTCCAAGAACGGATCCCTTACCAATCTCCCAAAGTCAAATTCCGCAACCAAACGCGTGTTCGCTACGTGCCGGTGACTCGTTATCGCAGCGAAACCCGGAACGCTCAGCTGAAAGTTTACGACCTTCGGGATTCCCAACGCACCGAAAAATTCCGCGTCACGAAATACCGCTGGACTCCAAAAACTCGCGAAGTCACCCTGAAACGCGTTCGCGAAGAAACGGCAATCAAACGCGTTCCCATGGTTAAGTACGAAAGTCGAGAGATCGAATCGAAACCGATCGAGCATCGCTTTAAGGCGCCCAAGGTTGTCGAAAATGTGGTCCCCGAACAGGTCATGGAACGCGTGCCCTACACAGCGGAAGTGGAAGTCAAAGTTAAGGAAGCAAGAGTCCGCGACGTGACCAAGACTCGCGAGTTTGTCGTTCGCGTACCGGAAACCTATTTCGAGGAATACGAAGTCAAAGTGGCCAAGACGGACTTTGTCGAAGAAGAAGTTACCGAGTACGTGGAATTCCCGATTAACAAAGAAGAAGAATACACCGAAGTCGTTCCCGAAATGCGAACCCGAATCGAGTACGAGACAGTTTCCCGCAAGGTTCCTGTTTTCGAAACCAAAACCAAGACCGTGATGGTGCCGCAAATTAAAACACGCACGTCATTCCGCAAGGAGACACGCACGGTCTCGGACAAAGTTATGAAGACCTACATGACTTACGTTCCCGAAGTCCGCACCAAAACGGTTTACGAGACCAAAGTTCGCAACGAGCCACAAGTTCGCACGGAACTTTATTGGGAAGACGTACCAGAGACTCGCTACCGCACGGTAATGGTCCGCGTTCCTCGCCAAGTCGCTCGCGAACACGTTCAAACTTACACCGTGAATGTACCGTATCAGGTCAGCGTTTGCTTGCCGGTGCAGGTTTTCAGAATGGTCGCCAAAACCATCATCGTTCCGGTCGAAGACTGCTGTGACGAATGCTATCGCGGCTTCCAGGACGTGCAAGAATCATCACGAGCTTATCTTGAATATGGTTACCGACGCGTCTGCGATTGGTTGGACCAGTAGTCAGTCAATCACAGTAAGTTGATCGGACGATCGCACAGATTGCCTTGGTGACTCCGCCGACGACTGCCAAACACCAACGTTCAAACCAATGGCTTATTCGCGTTGGATCGCCGACAGGTCATAGACCCAATTAAGCGGCGTCTGAGCGTTGTCTTCGTGGTTCCAGCCAAGATAAACCCAGCCGCCGTCGATGTGGAACTGCACCAATCGCATTTTTCTGGCGATGGGACTGTCGGCCAATTCGGGAACTTCGTCGATCGGCAACAAGTTGTCCGGAAGAATCGTTTCGGTTTCTTCGTTTTCCATTTGATCGTTTAAACGTTCGTCCAAAAAACGGCGAAACGCGACAAGCTTAGGCGTGGTGCGTCGAGGATCAATGAACTCAAAAAGAACCTTGCCATCGCGTTTGATCTTCAGCTCTTCATCTTCTTCAACGACTTTGAACTGCAAAATGATTTTGAGTCCGGCATCGATGTTTTGATCGCCCTGAGCAAACTTTTGCCCGGCGACGACCACGCGGATACGTTGTTTCGTAAATTCGAACTGAATCGGACGAACGCGAGCGAACGTGATCGAAAAATCCTCAGCCGCGTCGCCTTCGGCGTTTTCCCCCGTTAGCCCCGGCGGTAGCTCGCCAGTTAAATCAGCGAACTCTTCGGCCAGTTGTTCGTTTGTAAAAGTCTTGCCTTTAAAGATGTCATCCAAATAATTCGACAGTAACGTTTCATGAACTCGAATGGCCACTTCCGGGCCAATGCCAAACTCTTGAGGAGACGCAGGAGCGGCCAACGTTGCCGAGGTTTCTTTTTTGACAACCGCATGCAGCCGTTCGTTCGTCGTTCGCAGATAAAACGCTGGCAGCCAGTTCGATTTATTGAGTGCTTCTTGGATCGCCGTCTTGAGCGTCCCGCGGGCTTCGGTGAGTGGCTCCAATGTCTGTTCGTCGAATTGATCACCAGCTTGGTCTCGGGCCTGTTTCGCCGTGAAGGCGTCTGCTTTTGCTTTCGATTTGTTGAACTGTTTGTCAACCACTTTATTGACCAAACGCAAGCTCGAATTTGTCCCGGTTAAGCTGGACTGAAAATTGGCAGCGGTCACTGGTTCGTTCCAGAACAAGCCGCCAACGTTGGCAAAGATGTCTCGATAGGCCTGAACCGAACCGTTGGATCCGGTGAAGACTTGAATCTTGCCTTGCTGTAAATAAGTACTTGATTGAACACTCGCGTCCAATTGAATTCGAGCGTGAATTTGATTGGGATCGTTCAGAAATTGAAATGTCACATTCCCGTCAGTTTGCGAGCAGCCACGAATGAGTCGGCCAAAAACGTGCTGCCGAATCGGCTGGCGATCCGAAAGCGATTGGCTGCCAACGCGGTTGAGCAAATTCGAAGAAACCGAAAAATAGGCGTTCGGGGTCGAGTATTTGGTACGCAGGGCGGTGACCAAAGGCTGAGCCTGCCCCGAGCTTTCGAGCCAGCGAAGTGCGTCGCCGAGCTTACCGCTGGCGTCGCGATCGTTGCCGTCGGCGTCGATTTTTTCCAGCTGCGACTCGATCGCTGCGATACGGTTGAGCATGCTTTCTTGGAGATTGCCCGAAGTGCCGAAAGAATATCTAAGGCTAAGTTTTTTCAGCGAATTCAGAGCTTGATCGAAGTACGGGTCGCCGTATTGCTTTTGAAACTCGGTCAAATTGTCTTCGAACTCGTTCAGCTGCCGCCCAATTACGGCTCGCCTTTGTCGACGCGGTCGGTCGGCTTTCAAAATATCGCGACGTTGCTTAAGAAGCATTCGTTGCTTTTCGTCGAGTTGTTTTTTCTGTTTGAGAAGTTCTTCACGAGTTTCCTCGTCCTTGTCTTCGCTGGGACCATCGCCAATGAAAATCCGGTCAGACAACTCTTGATTGGACAGCGACAAATCCAGCCCATCTTCAGCGGCTGTTTCATCTTCGCCGTCCTCCATCGGCCCCGGCGTTTCGATGGGCAACGCGTCAATTTTCTCGACCAGGTCTTGAGTTTCTCGTCGAAGATCTCGGATGATTGATTCAATTTTTTCCGCAGAGACTTCCGGGGCCGGCTCAAATTTCAGATCGTTCAAAAACGAAATCATCGGGTTCAGCTGCAAATCGTAAAACAGGTTGGCACGTTTGCGACTGGGCATTGTGGAACGATAGTAGCGACGCAACGACTCGAGGTTTTCAATGACTTCATTTTTCAGCAGTCCAATGTCACCTGCGTCAACTCGGTCAAAACCTGATTTCGAATCAAACAACAAACTTGCAATCGGCTTGGTTCGACTCGCAACCAAACGGTCGATTTGCCGTTGGATCGCTTCTTTGGTGTTTTGAAAAACGGGATGCTGCAAACCCGATTCGTCGCTGGAAAACTGAGCCAGAATGGTTTTCAGAGTGTCAATGTTCGCTTGATTGCCTAACGCGGTCTGGGCTTCCAATTGATTCAGCAGCAAGAACCGACGCCAGCCTTCGGCTTGACTGCTCTGATTCATCCAGAAATTCATTTTTTGAACGGCAACCTGAAGCTCATGCGTTTCGTCGCTGGCCGAAGCGATCTTGGCAGAAAACAGGCCGCCCGTGGCAACCACGATAATTGCAATCGAAAACATCAAACGCGTCGATCGCACCGACAGGAAACGGAAAAGCTGATTCACGGACATAGCAAGTTGCAAAAAGATTGGGGAAGAATGCGGACTAACACTCGATCGCAGCCGAGTTTCCGCTGACCAGTACGCTAAACGCAACTATACGCTACGTCTAGTAAACTGCTGGTTCGAAGCCAGTTTTTGCCGCCAAAATATGGCTCGGGTGGGCCATTGCAATCGCCACAGTCCAGACGCGTCCCCTTTTCCGCGGTTTCATCGTGTTTTAGCATAGTGAATTGGTGGGAGACGAGAGCTTCTCCGGCCTGTTTCAACATCAAAAATTGACGTCCTCGGCCGACCGATCGCGGCGGCTGAATTTTGTGCGGAGTATCGATATGTCGGATCATTTGGAAGATCGTGGAAATTTAATGGAGTCGCTGTTTTACAAGCGACGCGATCAAGAGCTGCTGCAGAAGATTCGTGACGAACGCGCGGACAAAGAACTGCGATGCCAGCTGATCGCGGCCAGTGGCTTGGATGATGCCGAAACTATTGACGCGTTGATTGACGCTGGAATCACGGCGGACTCACTGACCGCCGTGGCGATGATTCCTTTGGTGGCCGTCGCTTGGGCCGACCGCCAAATGGAGAGTGCAGAAAAGACTGCGATTTTGCAAGCTGCCGATGATTCTGGCATCGACAAGGGCAGTTCCAGCTACGACTTGCTAAATGTCTGGCTGAGCGATCGTCCAGAGGCTGACCTGTTGGATGCTTGGAAGGCCTACGTGGGCGCGGTTAAGCAGCACACCGATGCGACGAATGTTAATCAGCTCAAAAGCGTGGTTATGGGAAAAGCCAAACAGATCGCCGAAGCGACCGGTGGTATCCTAGGTTTCGGAAACAAAACTTCAGAAGTCGAACAAAAAATCTTGGACGAACTTTCGGCGGCGTTTTAATCAATTCGTCTCGAATGACACTCGTTTGGAGATCTGATTGCCGACAGAAGCGACAACCACATTGAATGGAAAATCCGCAGACCGAATCTACTACGAGCTTCAACCCATTTTTCAATCATCGCTTTGGTGGCAAAGTGCATTGATTTGGATCGGGGTTTTGGCCCTGCTGGCTTTTGTCGTCGTCATGGTCAGACGCGACTCAAAAGAATTACCGCTGCCCATTCGATGGACGCTCGGGGCGCTGCGAGTCTTTGCCGTCATCGCCATCGTCGCCTATTTGCTGAACCCGGGACAGCGAAGCGAATCGCGATTGCTGACGAACTCACGCCTGGCGGTTTTAATCGACACCAGCCTGAGCATGGAACTGCCGGCAGCGGACGATGCGTCTAACGGCGAACAAGTGCCACGGATCAATCAAGTTATCCAATGGGTTAAAAATCAAGAATCCATCGCCAGCCTGCGCCAAAAACACGACCTGACGATCTACCGCTTCGGCGAATCCGAGACACCCGAGGTTTTGGCAAATTTCGCGAAAATCCCAAACGCGAACGAAAAAGCTGCTTCGGAAAATCCAAACGCAAATCAAAACAACGCAAATCAACCCACTGCAAATCAATTCACTGCGAACTCCGTGACCGTGGCCACGGTTTTAATGCTGCTGGTTTGGCTGTGCGTCGCCGCGTCCATCGTTCTGGCGGTGGCTTGGCTGCGAGCGTGGTGGACGATTGAAAAAACAAACGCCAGCCGCTGGCTCGCTGGTTTGGTGTTGACGTTCACGCTCGGATTGGTGTTGGCGGGACTGGCTGACCTATCCCAGCCCGCCCAGCCAATGCTCGACAAAGTTCTGTTTCAACCAGCAACTCTGGCAGATTCCTCTGACTCAGCGGCGGAGCCTAACGTTCGGTCTATTTCCACATCGGACGAAATGGCGGCAAACGACCCGTCTTCGGTGGACCCGACGGACGCCTCAACAATCGACTGGCGAGAACAACTCCGGCCGCGTGACACTTCGACTCGCGTTGGCGAGGCGATTCAATTTGTCGTCAGCAAAGAACGCGGCGGGCCACTGGCGGGCATCGTGATTTTCACCGACGGCCAATCCAATTCAGGCTTGCCGATCGCCACCGCCACCGCAGCGGCCAAAAACGCCAACGTGCCGCTTTACCCAATCGGCGTCGGCTCGATCGAAGCACTAAAAAATATCGAGATCGCTTATCTAGAAGCCCCGCCTCGCGTGCTACCCAACGACGATTTCAAATTGCGAGTCGTTTTGAAATCGTTTGGCTTTGACAACCGACAAGTTCGCCTAACGGTCAATTCAGTCGATGCCAACAAAGAAAACCGAACCGATGAATTGGCTCAACTCGAAGGCGAGCAAACGGTTGATTTGCTGGGCGATGATGGCGTGCCGCTCTCAATCGAGTTTGACCTTACGGCCGGCCAACAGGGCGAGCGACGCTATTTGGTCGAAATCGAATCGCTGGAAGACGATGCCCAAACCGACGACAACGCGCGAGATGTCGTTGTCGAAATTGTCCAGCGGAAAACGAAGGTCATGTTGGTGGCTGGCGGACCGAGTCGTGAATTTCGGTTTTTGCGAAACCAACTTTTCCGCGACGACAAGGTCACGTCCGATGTGTGGTTGCAGTCGGCCTCCCAAGGTGCTGACCAAGAATCGAATCAACTGCTTTACGAATTCCCTCAAGACGCTCAAACGCTGTTCGAATACGACTGCATCGTGGCGTTTGATCCGGACTGGCGCGACCTGTCGACCGAGCAAACAAAATTGCTCGAACGCTGGGTCGCCGAAAAGGCCGGCGGGCTTTTGCTGATCGCAGGACCTGTGAACACACCCGAGTGGACTCGTCGGCCTCGCGGTGACGAAGCGATTGACATTATTCGTGACCTGTACCCAGTCGTGTTTTTCAACCAAGGATCGGCTCGACTCAAGCTCGGTCGATTCGGTGGGCTCAAGCCTTTCCCGATTTCGTTCACGCGAGCGGGGCGTTCGGCACGCGCGTTATGGCTGGGCGATTCAGCTGCTGAAAGCGCGATGACATGGTCAAAATTTGACGGTGTCTTCGGCTACTATGCGGTCAACGAAGCGAAACCCGGCGCAGATGTTTTGGCAAATTTTTCCGACGAATCAACAGCGATTAACGGCGAATACCCCATTTACATGGCCCAACAGTTTTACGGTGCCGGCCGAGTGTTTTTCCAAGCCAGCGGCGAAATGTGGCGAGTGCGTCGCAACGATGTCGACTATTTCCAAGACTTTTACGACCAATTGATTCGCTGGGCCTCGCAAGGTCGGCTGACGCGTGATTCCAGTCGAGGCGTGCTGCTGACCGATCGCGACCGGTGTTGGGTTGGCGATCAAATTCGTGTTCAGGCCATCCTGAAAGATCCATCGGACGAACCCTATATGGCGGAGTCGGTGACGGCCAGTTTGCTGCGCCCCGACGGCACTTCGGAATTGCTGGAACTGCGATCCGCTGGCGCCGCCGTTCGCCCGGGAACATTTGATGGAGTCGTGCCGATTGACCAACAAGGCGAATATCGAGTTGTTTTGCCCGTGCCCGAGTCTGAAACGAATGACATTTTGAAAAAAGCATTTCAAGCCGCCATTCCCGATTTGGAGAAACTCAAACCACTTCGCAACGACCCGACGCTGCAGACGATGGCGACCGAAACCGGTGGCCAGTACTACGTGGGCGTTGACGCGTTCGCCAGCGACCCCTCCGATCCTCAATCGCCTTCGCAAACGATCGTGCCGCAAGACCAAGAGACTTTTCTGACGGGAACACTTAATCGGTTATTCCAGCAAAAACTCATGACATGGTTATTGGTTTGGATCACGTTTGCTTGGTGCGCTACCTGGACGATCCGCCGCTGCCACAAACTTTCTTGATTTGCACGGCACGTTTCTGTCGCGAACTTGGGCATGCAGACCTCTACTTTGGCAGCAAACGCGTACCCGCCAGGTAATCCTGCAAACCTCGTTTGGCTTTCCAAATCGAAATCGCCGCGCCGGCGGTCATCAACAGGGAAAAGGCCAGAGATCCAGCCAAAATCACCAACACGAAAACCGGCGAATCTTTCATGAATTCCGCCATCGACCCCGGTTCGGGCGTGTTCCCAGGCCCTTGGATTTTGCTCATCAAAGGAAAAAACACCCACAGGCCGCTTGACGCGACCGCGGGCAGCCAAGCCCAAGCGGACCTGATTGCCAGCTTTGTTTTGGAGACAACTTTACCGCTTCGATCGGTCACGGCGATTCCCAATAAGTGAAATACGATTCCGCCACCGTACAAAGCTCCGACCACAATTGGAACACTCAATCCAATCAAGGCGCCGGTCGGGAATGCGGCCCAGACCGGGATTTTGATCCCAAAGTACAGCAGCACAAAAATGCAAGACGCGATCGAAGTGTAGGCAATGTACTCCAATGCCAACGTCAAACCCAAGATGCCCCAACGCGTCTCCCAAGTTAACGCCCCCACTTTATCCCGCATCGGCTGAAGCTGTTCGATTGCCCAGTTCAACGTATCCGCAGTCGCTGGCATTGTCTTGAGCGATGCCAGGAACTCAGACGACGCAACAGGCAGCACCAGTTTTTCGTTGATTCGCCCGGTCACTGATTGAAAAAATTCAACCGCTCGCTTCATCGGGTCGGAGTCCGCAAAAATCGTCATCGCGTCTTGAGCTGCCTCGGCCGCCAGTGGAACATCGATTAACTTCGCGTGGCAGGACTTGTCCATCCAAAGCTGCGATGAACTAAGCGTCTCAGGCAACGTGCCGTCATTGACCGCCGATTTCAATTCGACAGCCAATTGCTCAAGGGCCAACCTGACCTCCGGCCAATCCAATGGGTTTTTCGCTTTTTCCAAGACCATAGAAATGGGCAGTCCTTCGATGGCTTCATACGCATCCCAACGTTCACCCGAATCGAAGTAACCGCCGTCGAGCCAATGTGGACGGACGACTCGTGACAACTCAATTCTTGCCGCCGATGGCGCGTCGCCTGGCTTGGCCAAAATCCAAACTTCACGTTGGAGATTCGAGTCGAAACCGCGGTAGATCTGGTGCTCGGGCGAATCGTAGATCGCTTGCCCAACTTCGTAACAACCCGCACGAAGGACCCCCGCTTCAAAAGGACTCATATCAGTCAAAATCAATTGCCGTCCCGGCAACCGCCGCTCCATGATGACATGAGTGCCACTCAACGTCTCATGAAAACCTCGTCCTTCAGAGATTCGCAGCAGCGGCGATCCGATGATGCACAGCGGCACCAGCAAGATCAAGCTGTTCAGAACGCCTTGCAGCGTCAGCTCCAACGGATCCATGTGGACGTGCCAAAAGGCCGTTACCAAAAGCCCCAGCACAAGCGGTACCGCGGCCCCGCCGGGCATCATGAAACTTCGAAACAAGATCCGGTACCAAGCCGGTCGACCGCCGTCCATGTCAACGACTTTCAAACCCACAATTTGCTTGCCAAACGATTTCCCAAACACGCTTTCGGTTAGGAAAAAATACACCAAAGGGACCGCAAATGCTGCGATCGCAGCCAGTATTCCGATGGACTCCAAAAATTCATCCACCGACACATTTTCGATACGCGCTTTACTGCCGGCCCAACCGCCGAGCGTAGCATTGACAAACCCCGTGATCATATACAAGCCACACATGTCGATCATGAACGCGGAAACGCGACGACCAAACTCGGCCGCCGAATTATGGCTCCCTGCAAACGGCAGCAACGCATTGCGAAGTTCGTTCAGCGTCAGGTGTCTGGATTCAGCTTTCTTTTCCAGCGTACGGTAAATGATCGACTTCAGCGGCTTGGGAATATCTTCTTCAATTTTGCAGGTGTCAGAAATAATCTGAGCCGTCACCGACATCGCGTCACCGGTGAAAGGCGCTCGTCCTGTAAGCAAAAAACAAAGCGTCGCCCCGACCGCGTAAATATCAGTCCGCTCGTCCAATGTGGCCCCGCGAATCTGCTCCGGCGACGCGTATGCAGGCGTGCCCATGAACGTGCCAGTCCGAGTCAAATTCACGTCGTCATTGACCACTGATTTTGACAATCCAAAGTCACCAACTTTGACTCGATCGTCGACGTCGATGAAACAATTGGACGGTTTCACGTCACGATGAATTAGCCCCAAATCGTGCGCCGCAATCAAACCGTCAATCACGTCCAGAATCTTGTCGACCGCTTCGCCAACAGCCAGCGGTCCATTTTGTTTCACTCGATCCGAAAGGGTTTCGCCGGGCATCAATTCCATCGCGATATGCGGTTGTCCATCCACTTCGCCAACGCCGTAGACAAAAGTGACGCGCGAATGTGAAATCTTGGACGCCAGTTGAGCTTCGCGATAAAACCGTTGGACCGATTTTTCGTCGCTCAGATGATTTCGCCCCAAACGCTTCAGCGCCACTCGGCGGCCCGTTTTTTCGTCGATCGCTTCCCAAACGACCCCCATTCCCCCCGAGCCCAAAATCTCGACCAACTGGAACGATCCGATTTTACCCGGTGCCTCTGCATTCAATCCGGCCTTAACAGGTGGCAGCGCCGAAGGCGCAATCGTTTGGTCAACCGTATTGGCAGCATCGGCACTGCCCCCGATCGAAATCGTCGACCCGACTGGCGTGCCGCATTCTTGGCAGAATTTCGGCGGAGAACCGATATAGGAAATCGTCGTGCCGCAGGTTGAACAATCGAGATCCAATTTTTAACTTTCAGCAATAGATAAATAATTCAATAGCGAAAAACGATTTGAAGACGTTCGGTGTTTCAAATCTTCAAATCTTCAAATCGCTCAGGAACAGCCGTCAATCCAAAACAAACCCGCCATTTTCGCATCGCCATTTTCGCATCGCCATTTTCGCATCGCTATACTCGATCACCATCAATCTAGCCGTCCACCAAAATCGTAAACTCGTATTAACAACAGCAGTCGAGTTCCTAAATCCATTCGACGGGAGACTCAAACTTACACCTACTGCCAATAACCTTTCGAGTTTCATTTTTATTGCGACAGACTTAAAACGTCGACAATCGAGCAGGTTTCATGTTACATTAAAAAGTGGCTCAGAACTGCTGCGAAACACGAATTCCGCCATCAAAATAACTCGCCGTAGACCCCAGACTCCATTCGTGCAATTGCATCCATTGTTCGATTTCTTCAACTGAAAATGTCCAAAATGAAACTCAACCTAAACGTCGTTTTCGGCCCCGATCAGGGCAAATCCTTTGAGCTACCCGCCGGCCAAAGCATGTTGGTCGGCCGCGGCGAACAAGCCACCATTCGGCTGACGGATCAAGCGACCTCGCGAGTGCATTTTGAAATCACAAATCAAGGCGATCAATTGATGATCGCTGACAAAGGCAGTAGCTACGGCACGTTTGTAAACGGAGCGCGTATCGAGTCGTTGATTGCATCGGTTGGTACTGAAATCACCGTCGGCGACACGCGACTGAAAATCTTGGGCGATGACCAAACGTTGCTTGGCGGTGCTGGCGAAATCAACGATGTCAAACCGCTGGCTCAAATGGTCGGCGAACAACTGGGTAACTTCAAGCTGGTGGAAGCCATCGGTGTTGGCAGCTCGGGTGTCGTGTTTAAAGGTGTCGACGACTCCAGCGGTACCACGGCGGCAGTAAAAGTTCTGTCGCCCACGTTTACGTCATCCGAGGACCAACGGCAGCGTTTTGTTCGAGCGATGAAAACGATGATGCCGATTCGCAGTTCGCGAATTGTTCGATTGCTCAACGCGGGCAAGACCGGACCGTATTGCTGGGTCGCAATGGAGCACATTGACGGCGACAACCTTGCGGATCTAATTCAAAAAATCGGTATCGAAGGCATGTTGGACTGGAAAGAAGTCTGGCGAGTCGCCGTTGATATCGCTCAAGCACTCAGCGTCGCTCACGAAAACAAAATTGTCCATCGAAACGTCACCCCCAAAAACATCCTGCGCCGCGGCAGTGACAAGGTTTGCTTTTTGGGCGACTTGATGCTGGCCAAAGCGCTCCAAGGAACCCTCGCTCGCGAAGTGACTCAGCAAGGACAAATACTCGGCGAACTTCCCTACCTCGCTCCCGAACGCACCGGTTCATCATCGGAACTGGACATTCGCAGCGACTTGTACGGTTTGGGAGCCACCTGTTACGCGCTGTTGACTGGCAAGCCGCCCGCGACCGGGGCCAGCATGGCAGAAATCATCAACAGCATTCGCAATGACAAACCCGAGCCGCCAAAGAAAGTTCAGCTTTCCACCAACGAACTTTTTCAAGATTTAATTATGGCTCTAATCGAAAAAGAACCAGCCGACCGAATCCAAACACCCGTTGAACTGCTCAAAGAGCTACTTCGGATCGGCAAGTTCAACAACTTGGACTCCGGTCTGTAAAACTAGCGTGCCCACCAAACACCAAGTCCGATCTAATGCCCCGCGGTTACCTAACGTTGCCGTTTCGTTCTAACCTCTGGAAAAAATCGAATGCCCAAACCCAACCGGCGAAAACTTCTTCGCGTTGGCCTCGTCTTCGTCGCGCTGCCCAGTTCTTTGCTGCACTTGGGTTGCTCGACCAGCCAAGATCCTGCGACGGTAGACAACAACGGTTCGCCCGACCGTCGACCCGAAACGAATGAAGAAAATAAAAAAGTCACAGCCAACGATGAAGCTACGACCGATCACCAAGCCCAAACGAAAGCGAATCCGATGCAAGTTCAATACCTTGAAATAGTCACACCGGATGTCGACGCTCTCTGCACAAGTTACTCGCAAATGCACGGCGTGACATTCAATGACGCCGACCCAAGCTTGGGCGGTGCCCGCACGGCCAAACTAGGCAGCGGCGGGACGTTGGGCATCCGAGCACCCATGCGGGAAACTGAAAAGCCGGTCGTCCGGCCGTATATGCTCGTTTCAGACATCAAGGCAGCGGTCGAAGCGGCGGAAAAAAATGGAGCCGAAATCGCGATTCCGCCAATGGAAATTCCCGGCCACGGTACCTTTGCGATCGTGATCCAAGGAGGAATCGAATCCGGCTTGTGGCAAGTTTGAAAAACCCGATCGTGAATAACATCGCCGCCAGATTACTTTACGGAACTTCGACGACACCTGCCGAATGAAAAACTCCTCAAGCAGTTCTACGGGCGCAAGAGCGAACGCAGCATCGAAGGCGAAGGCCAACTCATGTTGAACCTAGGAGAGGAACCGACGCCCGAAGTCGTCAGCGCACTCGAAGAAGCCATCCACGAGCTCGGCAAATCGTCGCTGAGGCTGAAGAAAAGAAGAAGAAGAAGAAGAAGAAGCGGCGGCGAAATCGCTCTGCCACTGGCGATCGGAAATTCCCGGAGCATCGGCCGCGTTATGAACGCATCGTCGACGTGAAGGATCAATGCAAACCACTCGCTGCGCCGGAGGAACCTGCGCGTCGTCAAAGTCTCACACGCCATGTTCTCGACCAGATCGATCAGTCTCTATTGAGCGAAGCGATGCAGTCGCCCAAGGTGCTACCCAAGAGCAATCTCGGGATGGCGGCAGCCTACGTTCGTCGCCACTGGGAGGCGTTGAATCGCTTTACCGAAGACGTATCGATTCCGATCGACAACAGCGACTGCGAACAGTTGATGAAGCGCATCGCCACGGGCCGCAAGAACTGGATGTTCTAAGGTTCGGTAGCCGCAGGGGAGCGAGAGGCCAACTTACTGACGATCATCGGCAGTGCGATCCGTAACAACTTGGATGTGCGTGGGGACTTGGATGAAGTTCTGCGTCGAGCATTATCAGGGGACACTGATGGGCAGTCGACGACGCCTCACGCTTGGAAAGCAGAGCACTCTGAATCGATTCGGCAATACCGTGACCACGAGCGTCGCCAAGCCGCCGACCGCAAGAAAACCCGTCGAGCCCGCCGACGAATCCCAAAAAAGTAGTCAACCCAAAGCAACCCTCTGGTGCCGCTGTACGGTTACGTCGCAGTTGCGATTGGAAATGGCCTGTTAGAGCTTAATTGGCGCATTACTCGGGTCAAGAAAATCGAGCAGTCCTGCCAGAACTTACTCTCATCGGCACTGCCACTTTCCATTTTCACTCGCTACACATCGCTTGTTAATGTTTGGTATACTCCCGTTTTACAAGCCAGCGCAGCCTAAGGAGGCACTAGACAATGCCGAAACTGGACGACTATCTTCAGATCGCGGAAGCCGCTGAGTACTTGGGCGTTTGTAAGAACACGCTCCGAAATTGGGGAGAATTAGGCAAGTTGGCTGAGCACCGCCATCCAATAAACAACTACAGGCTCTATAGGAAGAAAGACCTGGATCAGCTTCTCAAACGGATTGAAAACTCCGCTAAACCGAAACCACGTTGAAATGCCAGTAGTGCTTGTCTCAAGACCACCTATTCCAAGTACCAAATCCATCGTTGGGCTTGCCTCCTGTAATCACGGGTTAGATACGCAGGTTTGTTATGGGTAGAGCATTCACACCACCGTCTACAGAAACGATTGTTCTCACACAGTCGAAGTGCCGATGCTGCTTTTGCTTCCACTTAGAAAACGACCTGGAGATTAAGCAGGGACAGATTGCGCACATCGACAAGGACTCGTCGAACGCAAAGTTGAAGAACTTGGCGTTTCTTTGCCTTCGGCATCACGACCAATACGATGGCAAGACTTCTCAGGCAAAAGGAATCATAAAAGGCGAAATTGAATTCGCTCAGAAGGCACTGTTTGAAAAACTTGGAACAAGTACCGACAGCGAGGTTGTAGTAGTTCTCAAGTTCCCAGGGTCGATTATGAACTTCGACTCAGCATCCGTTAACAGCAAATTGGAACAGGCGTTTGGCAAAGACAACTTCGATGTTGAGCGCATTACGCAAGGCAGCGTGAAGCTTCATATCAAATTCAAAGCCAGCTTGCTTGGAAAGCTGGCGAAAGCTCTGGCTGAAAACTCTCTACACGAACAACCCGTTTCTCTTAAGGAGATCGAGTTCGTTGCAGCGAATTCATCGACCGACTACAACGATACGGATTCTACAATCGCTGAATCGAAACCGGACTATCGGACGGTAAAATTGATTGACAACATCAATCAGCTGCTTGGCGACGACCTCAAAGAAAAATTAGCCGCTGGAATGAAGCTGAAGATCGCTGCTTCATGTTTCTCCATCTACGCGTTTGAGGCGCTTCGCGATGAATTGGAATCCGTTGAATCGTTAGAATTCATTTTCACATCTCCAACCTTTGCCTCCGGCGAAGTCACCGACAATGCTAAGCGGCAACGGCGAGAATTCGTTATTCCCAAAGCCGAACGGGAGCGGAGCTTCTACGGCTCTGAGTTCGAAATACAGCTCAAAAACAAACTTACGCAAAAGGCCATTGCCAAGGAATGTGCCGAGTGGATGAAACGCAAAGCAACGTTTCGCTCGAATCGTAGCGATGCACCAATGCAACAATTTGCATGTGTTCAAAATGGCCAAGCATCCGTTTACCAACCGATTCGCGGGTTCACTGCTGTAGACCTTGGGTATCAAAAGGGAGACGCCGTTTCAAACATTGTCAGTCGCTTAGACGATCCATCAGAGACTGAAACGTTCCTGCACCTGTTCGATCAAATCTGGAGTGACACCGAGAAACTGGAAGACGTTACAGATCGCCTCACCGAACACATTTCGTCAGTCTATCAGGAGAATTCGCCTGAACGCATTTACTTCCTCATGCTGTTCAATATCTTCAATGAGTTCCTGGAAGACATCAACGAAGATTTTTTGCCCAACGACCTCACGGGCTATCAGGACAGCCTCGTTTGGCAGAAGCTCTATAACTTTCAACGAGACGCTGCGACTGGACTGATTAATAAGCTTGAGAAGTTTAATGGCTGCATCCTTGCGGACAGCGTCGGACTTGGGAAAACATTTACGGCACTGGCTGTCATCAAATACTACGAGCTACGCAACAAGTCGGTTTTAGTACTGGTACCCAAGAAGCTGTCTGATAACTGGTTAACCTACAATCAGAACGTCAAAACCAATCTGTTTTTCAAGGACCGGTTCAACTACGACGTCCTTTGTCATACCGATCTATTACGCACCAAAGGTGATTCGTTTGGCATGCCGTTGGACCGGATCAACTGGGGGAACTACGACCTAGTCGTGATTGATGAGTCGCACAACTTTCGCAACAACGACGTCTACAAAGAAAAAGAGACTCGATATCAAAAATTGATGAACTCCGTCATTCGAGAGGGCGTCAAGACAAAAGTCTTGATGCTCTCCGCTACTCCAGTCAACAATCGCTTTAGCGACCTGCGAAACCAGTTGGCGCTCGCCTACGAAGGCGAGTCAGAATCGCTCGAAGGCAAATTGAATATCGACAAATCCGTCGATCAGATATTTCGCCAAGCACAATCAGCGTTCAATACATGGTCCAACCTACCAGTCGCTGATCGTACTCCAGAAGCGATCATGAATGCACTGGACTTTGATTTCTTTGAGCTGCTCGACAGCGTGACGATTGCCCGCTCACGCAAACATATCGAGACCTTTTATGACACCAGTGACATCGGAAAGTTTCCGCAGCGGTTGAAGCCGATTTCAAACCGGTGTGCGTTGACGACTCGTGATGATGTGATTGGATTCAATGAAATCTACGACCGTCTGTCGCAGATGAAAATGTCAGTGTATGCACCGCTGAGTTATTTGTTGCCAAGCCGCATTAAGAAGTACGCCGAAAAATACGACACAGAAGTCGGCGATGGCAAAGGGAAATTGCGTCAGGTTGACCGTGAGCGCAGCTTGCAAAGCCTGATGACGGTTAACCTGCTCAAGCGACTTGAAAGCTCTGTGCATTCGTTTAAGCGAACGCTGGGCAAGCTTCAGTACAAACATGCGTCAACCCTTGAGAAGATAGATGGCTTCAAGGCAGGTGATGACGTCAGCATTGCCGATGAAACGGAAGCATTCAAAACCGCAGATGTCGACGATGACGATTTCTTTGACAACGAAGAAAATATGATCGGTGGCAAAATTAAAATTAGCCTTGCCGATATGGACCTCCCTTCCTGGGAACATGAATTGAGGACAGACCTTGAATTCATTGATGGCCTGATCGCTGAGATGAATAAGGTCTCGCCGGAATACGATTCCAAGCTTCAGCACTTGAAGCAATTGGTGGATGAGAAACAATCCAACCCAATCAATTCAGGCAACAAGAAAGTCTTGATTTTCACTGCATTCGCCGACACTGCAGACTATCTGTTTGACCAGCTGGCGCCTGCAGCACTTTCCAAGCAGAAAGTTCACACGGGCAAGGTAACTGGATCATCGCCGCCAAAATCGACACTCAAAAAGTCGTACGACTTCCAGTCGCTATTGACGCTGTTTTCACCTAAGTCAAAAGAAAAGCACTTGGTACTGCCCAGCGACAATCATGAAATCGACATTCTGATCGCAACAGACTGCATTTCAGAAGGGCAAAACCTTCAGGATTGCGACTACTTGATCAACTACGACATTCACTGGAATCCGGTCAAAATCATTCAGCGGTTCGGGCGGATTGATCGTATTGGTTCCGTCAACGATGTCATTCAGTTGGTTAACTATTGGCCAGACATCAGCTTGGATGAGTACATCCAGTTGAAAGAACGCGTTGAAAACCGAATGGTCATTGCCGATGTGACCGCGACAGGTGATGACAACGTGTTGAATCAGAAAAACAGCCAGATAGCCTATCGCAAAGACCAATTGCAACGCTTGCAGAACGAAGTGGTCGAGATGGAAGATCTCAAAGCAGGCGTTTCAATCACGGACTTGGGACTCAATGATTTTCGGATGGACTTACTGCGGTACGTCAAAAGCAATGGCGAGCTGGCGAGTATGCCCAATGGCATGCATGCCGTAGTTCCTGCAGATCCCGACCGAGGTTTAAAGCCGGGCGTTATCTTTACGCTTCGCAACAGAACGGACGGGGTCAATATCAACCAGCAGAACCGTCTGCATCCGTTCTACTTGGTGTACATGGGGGCCGACGGTGAAGTCGTTACCGATCATACACAGGTGAAGAAGTCGCTGGACTTGGTTCGATCCGCCAGCAAGGGATGCGCAACGCCGATTCAAGAAGCCTGCGATGCGTTCAATTCGGCAACACATGATGGCCGGGACATGGGAGCCTATTCCGAACTGCTCGATGCATCGATTCGATCGATGGTTGATGTTAAGGCAGAGAAAGACATTGATTCGTTGTTCTCAAAAGGCGGAGCAACAACGGCGTTGGTGGATACGATCAGCGGGCTCGATGATTTCGAGTTGATTTCGTTTCTGGTCATTTTGAAAGAGGGATAAAGATTTGTCCGCAGATTACGCTGAGGACGCAGATTTTCAGCGCGTACAACAATCCGCGAAATCTGCGTAATCGGCGGACAACCATCCTCGCCATACTTCCACAACCCCCAACCAGAGTTCAAGCATTTGTCCGCAGATTACGCTGATGACGCAGATTTTCAGCGCGTACAACAATCAGCGGAATCTGCGTAATCAGCGGATAAAATGCTTTGCCAATCAAAACTTTCTGGAGCAGGATGATGTCAACTAATGACGAACAAACTTATTCAATCATTGGTGCGGCGATGGCAGTACATCGCGAGTTAGGCTGTGGGTTCTTGGAAGCAGTTTACCAAGAAGCACTTGCAATCGAATTTAGCCATTTGAAAATCCCATTCGTCAAAGAGCAAAAGTTGCCCGTCGCCTATCGAGGCCAAAAGCTGGCCACCTACTACCAAGCCGATTTTGTCTGCCACGATGCGATCATTGTCGAACTAAAAGCCGTCGGCGAATTTTCTGGAGTCCACGAATCCCAATTAATCAATTACCTCAAGGCATCCGGTCTGAAACGAGGGCTACTGATCAACTTTGGTGCCAACAGCTTGCAACATAAGCGAATGGTTTACAATTACAGTCCTTGAAGGTCAAGAATTTGTCCGCAGATTACGCTGAGGACGCAGATTGTCCACGCGCCAAAAATCAGCGAAATCTGCGTAATCAGCGGACCACCATCCCAGCCATTCTTCCACAACTAC
Source organism: uncultured Pirellulaceae bacterium (assembly GCA_964601665.1). Lineage (GTDB taxonomy): Bacteria > Planctomycetota > Planctomycetia > Pirellulales > Pirellulaceae > Mariniblastus. The sequence goes on along the minus strand of CAZROJ010000015.1, from coordinate 65 downwards.
CAATCAGAGATCAAGAATTTGTCCGCAGATTACGCTGAGGACGCAGATTGTCCACGCGCCAAAAA
>CAZROJ010000014.1:27974-36515 GCA_964601665.1 uncultured Pirellulaceae bacterium | reverse complement strand
ATCGTTGCAAACATCAGCGGTAGAAATTCAGCTGCCGATTGCCTTAGTCAAATCGCAGGCCAAGGCATTTTTTGCTCGTTTAAATCAACCACGTTGTGCAGTAGGTCACAGCGTGGTTTTTTCCCGTATCGCTGCGGCAGCCAATCTTGCCCTTGCCAACTTGAAAGACGCTGTTAGAAACGTCGCTGCCAAATTTCGTTTCAATGTTTGCCTGAGTTGAGTTGAGTTTTGATGAACCGCTCGGGTTAGACTCGCCGAAGGCCGTGAAGCGACAGGCAGTTGAGAATTTACCCAGTCCCATTTTCAAATTACAAACCAAGCCGTTGGCAAATCTCAAGTTTCCAAAGCCTCTAAAGAAGAAGCGACGTCGCGATATCACGCAGACCTATTGGGCCGCTGAACAGGACGAACTCGAATCCAAGATTTCGCGATCCGCACGAGATGAACTTCTGCGGAAGTTCGGTGATTTTTCGTTGGCTTTCTCAACCGCCGTACAGCCGCGACTGGAGTACTTTGGCGATGATCAAGGTTTCATTTCCTATCGACGGCGTTGGGGGGTGACTTTTGCGTTGGGAGATGTGGTTGCCGCGCCCGACCGAATTCCTGAGTTGGTTGATGGTTTTGTTAGGCAGCAGAAGCATGTGGTCTTTTGCCAGGCGAGCCGAACACTGGCGGCGCACTTGAATGATCGCGGTTTTTTCGTTAACGAAATGGGCGTCGACACGACGATCGATTTAGCCGATTACACCTTTGTGGGTAAACAAAAAGAATGGCTCCGGTACGCCGCCAACTGGTGCCAGCGTCGCGAGTTCAGGATCATCGAAGCCAACTTCGGTCAGATCCATCCTGACCAAGTCGAAGAAGTTTCCGAGGCTTGGCGGAATACTCGTACGGTGAAGTCGAAAGAGGTTCGTTTTTTGAATCGCCCGATTGTGCTTGAAGACGAACCGGACGTGCGGAAGTTTTTCTTTCTGTCGCCGCAGGGAAAGTTGTTAGCGTTTATTTTTCTAGACCCGCTGTATCGCGATGGTCAGCTGATTGGGTTCGTGACGGCTTTCAAACGTCGCCATCCCGAGGCGCCGATGTACAGCGAGCAGGCGCTCATGAAACGTGTGATCGAGGTTTTGAAGGACGAGGGCCATCAAGTTTTGAGGCTGGGTTTATCGCCGTTGGCAAACATTGCTGACGACCGTTTCATGTTCAGTTCATTGACCCAACGAGTTTTCAATGGGTCGTACAATGCGGGGTGGGTCAACCGCTACTTTTACCATTTGCATGGTCACGCCGACTACAAACGGCGATTTCGCGGCAACGAAGAAAAGGTCTATTTTTGCTCGAATCGTGGCTTCAGTCTCTACCGATTGTTTGCGCTGATCGGTCTCTGCGGTGTAGCTTGATATAGTGCCGCGTCACTTATTTAAAGAGCTTATCCCACAACCAGTCAGCCGACGACGCTAGTTGCGGGTATTTTGAGTTTTGGGATAAGCACCAAGCTCTTTCAGATCAGGTTAGTCATGAAAATCGTTATCCCAGGTGGCTCGGGCCAAATCGGACAGATGCTCAAGCGACATTTTGAATCGCGTGATGATCAGGTTGTTATTCTTGGTCGCCATGCTGATGACGAATCCAAACGCTGGGATGGCAAAACGATCGGCCGGTGGGCTGAGCATGTCGACGGGGCGGATGTCGTAATCAATCTGGCCGGACGCACCGTTAACTGCCGCTACACCGCAGAGAACCTGCAACAGATGATGGACTCGCGAGTGGATTCGACGCGCGTTGTTGGGCAGGCGATTGCCCAATCAAAAAATCCCCCTCGAGTCTGGCTGCAGATGAGCACCGCGACCATTTATGCTCATCGTTTTGACGCCGCCAACGATGAAGCTTCGGGAGTGATCGGTGGTGACGAACCGGACGTGCCGGCTTATTGGAATCGAAGTATTGAAATCGCCAAAGCGTGGGAGCGGGCTTTAAACCAAGCGGAAACTTCGGCCACGCGCAAGGTGGCTCTGCGAGCGGCGATGGTGATGTCGCCCGACCGCGACGGGGTGTTCGACGTGTTGTGCGGTTTGACGCGGCGGTGGCTGGGCGGTCGCATTGGTTCGGGCCAGCAGTACATGTCGTGGATTCACTATTCTGATTTTTGTCGGGCGATCGATCGATTGATCGAGGACGAGTCGATCGACGGGGCGGTTAATTTGGCCGCGCCCCATCCTCTGCCGCAGGCGGAGTTCCAACGGGCACTGCGACGAGCTTTGGGCGTTCGCGTTGGCCTGCCTGCGACCGAGTGGATGGCCAAAATCGGAGCGGTGTTAATGAAAACGGATACCGAACTGGTTTTGAAAAGCCGACGCGTGGTCCCGGGGCGATTGCAGGCGGCAGGGTTTGCGTTTGAATTTCCGACATGGCCAGAAGCGGCGGCTGATCTGGTGCGTCATTGACTCCGTCGCGGGCAATCGACATCACACGTCGCGGACGAGGCAGCGAGTCTTGCAGTTCGATTCGCAGTTCGGACTGATTGCCTGGTCCACCACAGAAAACGGAATTTAGTTCGTGACCAACCCCAAGCTCTAACAGCACCGAAGATGAAGCGAGCTCGATCACTTGAAAGGGCCCAGCACCAAGGACAGTTTGCCGGTGAACAGCGGTGCGGATTCGCCCGAGTTTAGTTTGAGTTTTCTTTTGACCAGCCGAGTGTCACGTTTGAAGAAACAGAGCCAGCGGCTGCCCGGGCGCAGCGTGTTGCGGCCGTCGAATGGGACTCGGATAAATGCGTCTTGGTCGCCAAGCTGCAGTAAAATCGAATCAAGATTGTTTTCGTCGATGCCCGCTGAATACACTTCGGCAAAAAATGGAATGTAACTGCTGCCGGTGGTCAGTTTGCGTCGATTCAATTGTTTCAAGGCAAACTGGTTGAGTTGATCGATGCTTTGGTCGGTGAAAATTTTAGAGTTACCTAACGAGCGGGACAGCGATTTTTGCCAGCGAGTGATGTGATTGCTGAGAATGCTGAGCACGATCGATTCGGATTCTTTGTTTTGGTTGTCGCGAATAAATTTCTGGACCGTGCTGATGCGGCGCGAGAATTTTTGCAGTTCGAGGTATTCGTCATTGTCGGTGGGCAGCCAGCCAAATTGTTCACAGGCTGAACCGGATCGATTCATCAGTTCGTTTGGGCGAGCCATGCTGTGGTCGATGGGCAGCAATTGAGTGTCCGGGGCGTTGGGCTGGGTTGGTTTTCCATTACCGGAGTTGCTGGCCAATTGAACGGCCGATAACGCGTCGTCGGCGGGCAGGAAATAAGCGTAGTACCGCGTTGAAAAAACGTATCGCGCGGCCAAGCCGCCGGAGCGATCTAGAGCGGGAGTGCCGGGGACCGGACGAGCTTTTTTGTTGGTGACGACCCAGTCGATGGTTGGGTCGGTCAGGCCCAGTTCGTCGGCTTTGTTTCTGGCCAAGGATTCGAGTTCGTCGTAGCTCTGTTTGGCCAAAACTTCGATCTCTTCGACGCCGTACGGGTTTTCAAAACTTGGCGGTCCAGCCTGAGCAAGGAACAGGCCGGCCACGATTTTAGTGCGCGGCAGAATTTCAAATTTGTCAAGCGCCACGACAAACCGCAAGTTGACCGCCAACAAGGCCAAGTCAAGTTTTGGTGCTTGGCCAGCCAGGCCTTTGGATTGATCGGTTAGAAGTTTCTGGCCCTTGGGGTTCTGACCACTGAGAGCATTTACGTGTTCGTTGTAGGCGTCGAGGTTGGTGGCGGAGGAGGTGACGGCAACTTCGGGCCACTTGCCAGCCAGCTGGTAACTTGTCAGTGCCCAACCGCGAGAATCAATGATGGTACCAACGGCGGGCAGGTTGCCTTGGTCAGTTCGCACCGAAAGCGAAAGTAGGCGCGGCCGAACGCGTTCCCAGATTAACTCCAATTCCCGTTTGCTAAAATAATCGAATTCGCGTTCGGGAAGATCTGCGGCAGCGATTTGCTCTTCAGGGGAATCAGGTTGGTCGTCGTCTTGGACGGTAGTGCTCGACGGCTGCGTTTGGTTGGGTTCGTCGGATCGGAGCATCGAATCTGGCTGGGCGGAAACTTGGTTGCCCTGCCCTGCATTTAATTTTGAAGAATCCGATTGGGTCGTGGCTTTCGACTGTGTCGTGGCGTTGGGGGGGGCTGGCGAAGCGGCCTGTTTGGTGTCTTTGGCGTTTAGTTGCCGGTACAAAACAACGCTCAGCACGCAAATGGCGACAAGTCCGGCGGCACCACCGACGATGGAGACCAGCTTTTGGCGTTGGCTGCGTTGGTTGTAGGCTTCGCGGATTTCTGACACAACGCTTGATTGTTTGCCGGCGGTCGAGGGGCCGTCGTTCAGGTCAGTTTTTACTTGTCGTGGTGACTGGCTATCGACAGCCGGAGTGGCGGCTGTCATTTTCGGTGGCGCGGGAGTCGCAAGCTTGGGAGGCGCTTCGCTTGGGGCGGCAAAGTCGGCAGCAGGGGTTTTTGGCAACGGGTTGAGTTCGCTGGTTGCTTTTGGTGACGTGCTTGGATCGCCTGATGAGTTGGGTGAACTGGCCGGGTCAACCAAAACGTCTTCGCAGTAGAGAAACTTGCGCTGGCAGTCGGGGCAGCGGATGGCAAGCTTAGGGCCAACTCGTTTGACTAAGAATTCAGCTTCGCAAATTGGACATTCGATTCCCACCGCCATCGAGATTAAATTCCTTGTCTAAACAATTGAAAGCAGGCCATTCTAGCGCGATCGGGCTCAAAAGCAATCAACGAGCAAACGCTGCCGCGGCGGGGGTGCGAAAATCGAAGTCGGGCGGCGTCTGTTTTTTAGTTGAGCGGATTGGGATCGTGAATTGTTTGGGCGAATGGCGTATTGAAATTTATCGAAAGAAATGGAAGCAAAGTTATGCTTTTTTTGTCAGCTTGGGTTTTTTTCGGTTGGGGTAGCAGGTGGTGCAAATTTCGCAAACGGTACCGTCACAACCGCGCGCCGAGCAATATTCGCGACCGTAGAAAATGATCTGCAGGTGCAGTTTGTTCCAGCTGTTTTCAGGAAATAATTTTTTGAGATCCGTTTCGGTTTGTTTGACATTTTTTCCATTGGTTAGGCCCCAGCGTTGGGCCAAGCGATGGATGTGCGTATCGACCGGGAAGGCGGGTACGCCAAAGGCTTGGGCCATCACGACACTGGCGGTTTTATGACCGACGCCGGGTAGTGCTTCGAGGGCTTCGAGATCCTGCGGAACCTTGCCGCCGTGTTGCTGGACCAAAATTTTAGACAGGCCGGCGATCGCTTTTGATTTTTTGGGTGATAGCCCGCAGGGGCGGATGATTTCGAGGATTTCTTCGACGGGCACGGTTAGCATCTTTTTGGCGGACCGAGCTCGGCGAAATAGTTTGGGGGTGACCTTGTTGACTCGTTCGTCCGTGCATTGGGCGCTGAGCAAAACGGCAACCAGCAGGGTGAAGGGGTTGGAGTGGTCGAGGGGGATCGGAGGGTCGGGATAGAGTTCGGTCAGCCGCTGGAGAACGTATTCGGCTCGTTCAGTTTTTTTCATGGGTGGTTGGGGAGAGTGCGACGGTGGAGGAGTCAAAGGGGCGAGTGATCGTGCGCGGCGCTGTTGGGCTACCGTTCTTCATTGGTCAGCGGATCTTCATTGGGCTGCGAGTTGGCGGTTGAGTTGGCTTCTTTTTCATCGGTGGAAGCTGAGTTTTCGGAAGCTTCATCGTTTTGTTTTTCGTCGGCCGGCGTTTGTTCGGTTTGCTTTTCAATCCATGGGTTATGCCAGTCGCGACATTGGTTAAGGTATTCGCCGTAGACTGGGAATTGCTCGGTTTTCGTTTCCAGCCATTTTACGGTGTTGGCAATCAGTTCCTGTTCTCGCTCGAGCGAAATGTTTCCCATCAATAATTTGCATCGCAGCAAAACGAAATAGGTGTCCAGCACATCGCAGCGGCAGTAGTCATTGATTTTTTCGAGTTCGCCGTCGTCGTAGAGGCTCTGCACCATGTGCCCGGCGATTCCCATTTTTCCAGGTCGACCAATTAGGTTGGCCATCAAGTTCAGCCCACCGCTCAGCCGAGTCGTGCCGAAATTGGTGATGACTTCTTGCAAATCAAAATGAGATCCTTGGTTGTACCGATTTCGTTTTTGGTCGTAGGTGCGTTCGTGAATATTGAACCATTCGGGGATTGAAATCCCATATCGGAATGCGGAAAGTTCCATCAGCGGGATGTCAAAAGTTCGGCCATTGAAACTGACAAGCGTTGGTTTCTTGTACGCTTTCCAGCCGTCCCAAAAATGTTTGGTGATCACGTGCGGTCGGAATTCAGGATTGTCCAACGTCACGATATCGATCAGCTGGAGGTCGGCGCTGATTTTGATCACGGCCACTGAAATAGGGATGTGGAACGTGTAGGGGATAAACTCGGTCCCGTACTGCTCCATGCGTTCGGCGCAGTAGACCTTGATGGCTTCTTGGGACGTATAGTTTTTTTCCGGATAGCGGACTTTGGCAATCAAATCGCCGTCGGCAATACTTTCGATGTCAAAGACCAGGTAGCTAACGGCAGGAGAAGACATAAAATAGCTCGGATTCAAAAGCAGGCTCAACTTGGCCTATCATGAACGATGGCAGGCCAGTTTGCGAACGATTTTATCGCACTGAGCGGGCTTTGGAAATCCAACGCAGGGTTCGCTTTGCCCGGGTTCGCTTCGCCTCAGTAGACTTTGCCCTGCCCTTTACTTTTATCACGACAGCCCGGTTAATAAAAACCAAAAACCAAAAACCAAAAATCAAACCAAAAATGAACCGCCAGCGATTACTCGACCGATTCTTGCAGTACGTCCAAATTGACACCACCGCCAGCGAAGACTCCGAAACCTGCCCCAGCACGCCGGGACAGCTTGAGATTGGAAAGTTGCTGGTTGAGCAGATGTTGGAGATGGGGATCAAAGACGCCAGTCAGGATAAGTTCGGAATTGTGATGGGGACCGTTCCAGGCAATGGGGACGCTCCGACGATTGCTTTTAATTCGCACGTCGATACGGCTCCGGAGACCACGGGAAAGGGCGTCAAGCCGAACGTGATCGAGAACTTCGACGGCAATGATATTCAATTGTCGGGTGATCCAACGAAAGTCATTACTGCGGCGACGTGTTCCGAGTTACCCGGCGCTAAAGGCAAAACCATTATTACGACCGACGGAACGACGTTGTTGGGTGGCGATGACAAGGCCGGGGTAGCGATCATCATGGAGTTAGCCAATCACCTTTTGGAAAACCCGGATATTCAACACGGGCCGGTGAAAGTCTTTTTTACTTGCGACGAAGAAATTGGACATGGCGTGGACCATGTCGACATCGCAGCGATTGATTCGGTCGCTTGCTACAACTTCGATGGCGGCGGGCAAGGCGATATTGACGTGGAAACGTTTTCAGCTGACGGGGCCAATGTTACGTTTACAGGTGTGAACATTCATCCGGCGATTGCCAAGGATAAAATGGTCAGCGCGGTTCGAGCGATGGGGTTGTTTGTCGCAGAGTTGCCAGTTTCACTTTCGCCTGAGCGAACCGACGGCCGCGAAGGTTTTTTGCATCCCTATGTTGTCGAGGGCGGTGTGGCCGAATCGAAGTTGAAGGTTCTGATTCGAGATTTTGATACGGCCAAATTGGCGGAGCATCGAAGAGTGTTAGAGGCGGCGAAAACGAAAGTCGAAGAGGCCGTTGATGGAATCAAGGTTGAGATTGAGGTGATCGAGCAGTATCGCAACATGGCAGACGGGTTGGATAGAGAACCACGAGCGGTTCAGTATGCCGTCGACGCGCACGAAGCGTTGGACTTACCGTACGAAAGAACGATCGTTCGGGGCGGGACTGATGGCTCACGTTTGACCGAGTTGGGATTGCCAACGCCGAACCTTTCGTCGGGCCAGCACAATATTCACTCGCCGCTGGAGTGGGCTTGTTTGGATGAAATGTTGGTCGCGGTTGAAGTCGGTGTTGAAATCGTGAAGCGATGGGCGAAATAGTTTGAACGCGAACAAGAAACCATTTTTGCTGCGTTTGAAAACAAGTTTTGCGGGCTTGCTGCACGCCGTCAAAACCGAAGCAAATATGCGAATTCATCTTGCGGCTGTGATTGCCGTTGTCACGGCAGGAGTGCTGTTTCGAATTGAGCGTGTGGAGTGGTTGGCGGTTGTGATTTGTATCGCGGGAGTGATTGGTGCGGAATGTTTCAATACAGCGATTGAACGATTGGCCGATCGAGTTCACCCTGAAATGGATCCGTTGATTGGCCAAGCGAAAGACTGTGCGGCCGGGGCGGTATTGTGTTTTGCAAGCGGATCTGTAGTCGTAGCGTTGGTTGTGTTTATTCCAAAACTGATTGTGACTTGGTAGTGGGCTGGCGTCTTATTTTTTCAACACAAAACGGAAAGAAATTTCTTGACATTTGAATTTTGCCAAGTCTAATCGAAGGCGAAGAACTTATCGGCATGTATGTGTCATTCTTGTTTCATTCGAAAGTCGAAAAAATGAA